>JAQVBZ010000052.1:0-1710 GCA_028690055.1 Minisyncoccota bacterium
CAGAAGGATTTGACGACAAAGACACTTGCCTATTCCCTGAGAAGTTTGAAGATGGTTATTTTATTATCCATCGGATAGACGGAGAAATTACTGGCGACTATTTGAATAAAATAGATTTTAATGAGGAGATTATAGACCGTAGTTTAAAAATAATTGGGCCACGAACGAATGCTTGGGATAGCTTGAAAGTAGGAGTATCTAGTCAGCCGATTAAAACAGATTATGGTTGGCTCGTCTTGTATCACGGAGTTTCTAAAAGCCATTCCACTTATAGAGTTGGAGCCGTTTTGCTAGACTTGAAAGATCCAGCCATAGTACTTGCTCGTAGCACTGATGCCATATTTGAGCCAGAAGAAGAATATGAAAAAGTCGGTATTGTTAATAATGTTGTCTTCCCTTGCGGTATGGTTATTAAAGATGATTTATTATTCACATATTATGGCGGGGGCGATAAGGTTGTCGGCGTGGCCACAATGAAATTGTCTATTATATTAGACTCGTTGTTGCGCGGACATAAATTAGAATAAAATAAGTTGGTTAAAATAGCCCGACAAGCTTCGCTTGTCGGGCTATTTCTTTCCCACATGTCGGACATGTGGGAAATATCATTAACAAACGACCGTTTAATTTTGGTGTCTTAGCCGAAAAAATACTTATTTTTTGAGTAGTCCGACTACTCAAAAATATCAAAATCGTGCGGCTGTTAGGAAAAGATTTTAGTAGTTGAACTACTAAAAAATAAAAATTGGTGTTTTACAAAATTGGTGTTTTACAAGTCTAATTTTACCCTTATAAAATATGGCTTTAAAAAATAAAGGAACTTTTATTCGCGGCCGCGAATAAAAGTTCCAATAGACAAAAATAACCTTATTTTCTAAGACTTTTACAATTTTTTCTTAAAAAAGTGTTATTTTGTAAGTTTATTTGCGTGGTAAGTATAATTATCCCAGCTTCGCGGCCGCGAAGCTGGGATATATTTTTGAGTAGTTGGACTACTCAAAAATAATAGTCTTTTCGTGACGGTCGTCACGAAAAGAAATTTTGGAGGATAGTCTTCCTCGGGTTCTGTCCTATGCAAGTAAGTTAGGGGTCGGGGGTTGGGGTGGAGTCGTCTGGTGTTGGATTTTCTGTTGGGGTGGGCTCGGGTTCTGTGGCTGGTTCAGGTTCTGGTTCAGGGGCTTCTTCTGTTGGTTCGGGGTCGGGTTCGGGTTCGGGGTCGGGGGTAGATTCTGGTTCTGGGGTGATTTCAGGTTCGGTTTCGGGTTCTGGCTCTGGTTCTGGGGTGGTTTCTGTTTCGGGGTCTTCTTCTGTTGGTTCGGGTTCTGACTCTGGGGAGTTTTCAGGTTCTGGTTCAGAAGATGTCTCCGACTCATCTTCTTCGGGAGGAACTTCCTCCCCCGGAGGAAGTTCCTCCCCTTCTCCCTCTGTTCCTATTTCCCCACCTCCTTCCGTCTCAGCAAAAACAGCACCGTCTAATAGATTTTTTAGTCCCTCTCTTTCAACACAAGTTTCTTCGCCAAGGTCATTTATAATACAAAGTTTTTGAGTTCTAACTTCGCGAACAAATATTTTTTCCAAACCATTGGCGGCATCAGCCAGCCAAGTGCCAATTCTGGTAAACAAATTAGCAAAGAAATTGTTGGCAAAAGTCTCGGCCGATGAACCGACGACGGGAACAATCGTGCCTGATATAGCGTTTAGATTTAGATT
>JAQVBZ010000052.1:1810-2979 GCA_028690055.1 Minisyncoccota bacterium
TCTGGACCAGCAGAACCTCCTCCTCCTCCATATGAATACATGGCATTATAATCAGCCCCATTACCTCCTGAATATTTAATAGATCCAACACTACTACTAGCTGCACCCCCCGATCCCCCGCTCCTTCCAGCCTGACCTCCTTTAGCCATAACGGTACTTGTATTTCTAAAGTACGAATCTCCCCCTGCTGAAGTGGTATTGGAACCCAATCCAACTACTACTGTATAATTAGAACCAGAAACCACAGAAACTGAATCTGTTCTTGTATAAGCACCACCTCCTCCTCCATAACTGCCTCCTGACCCCCCTGCTCCCCAAGCTTCAACCTTAATAGAGGTTACTCCTGCTGGCACTGTAAACGAGTATGTGCCCTGGGTATTATAAACAACTACTGTCTCTGTCCCCGCCGAGCTTCCGACAACTTCCAGTTTTGCGCCGGGGGTGGTGGTACCAATGCCGACTCTGTCTGCGCTTCCGTCTAAGAATAACAAATTGGGGTCAGTGTCCCCTTCAAAACGAAGGTCATAAGCCGAGCCTGCGTCGTTCCAAACATCAGCAGCGTCACTTCGCAAAAAACTACCCGAACTTATCCCATCCAGCAAATCTGCATTTAGGTTTGAGACAAGTGTCGTAGAAGAGATAACAAAAGGAGCTGTGCCGGTGGCAACGGTGGAAGTTAATTGACCGCTCATATTTAATGTTGTTACTCCAGTAATTGAACCAACGTCAGTTAACCCTCCGCTGTTCATGGCAATTCCTCCATACAACCAGTTCTGCTTCGCACTGTATATACCCTCCGGGAAATAGGCGGCGTCTCCCGTTCCACCAATATTTGCACTTGGGTGACCGATAAAACCACCATAAGATTGAATATAATCTCCGGTAGCTGAACCGACTGTCAATTTTTGAGCCGGACTCGTCGTCCCGATCCCCACATTTCCGTCGGCTCTTACATACATTACGGAGCCGAGGGAGTTTTGGAAATCAGCGACAACACTAGATGTTGAATTTGATTCATGGCGAACTTTTAAGGCGGTGTAACCAGAGGCACTTGCTTTGTAAACATTTAAACCGTCTTGACTGTCACTGCTGTCATTAACATAAAGTTTGGCGGTGGGTGCGGTGGTCCCGATACCGACATTACCATTTGCGGCGATTCTGATTCTTTC
>JAQVBZ010000007.1 GCA_028690055.1 Minisyncoccota bacterium
TTTAAGGTAAGATGTTGGTAAGACATTTCGTTAGGGTTAATGATTAGTTATTCTACGTAACTATTATACCTCAAACGAGATGTCTTTTGTTTAAAAGGGAATTGCACTTCAGAATAGAATTTAAGGTCGCACATTTGATAATTCATAAGCTATATCATAATTAGGAGCACTCTTTTCGGTTATCGCCGGTTCTGGATTAGAGTTCTCAGCTGCCACTTGCACTTTATCTACCTCCTGCTCCTGATTCTCTAAAATATTATCCTCGGTGTACTGCTGCACAAATTCTTTGTTTTCTAAATCGCCATTCAGCTGATTTCTTTCGTTCGAATCCAGTGTCGCGTCAAATAAAAACTTGTTACTAAAAAAGCGCAAACGAAGAATAAACTGATTTTACCTCTACTCGTGTGTTGTTTAAAAAATCTTGAAAAAGTCCTGGGCTTAATTAAACCGACGACTAAACAGACCAAACAAACTAAGCCTAGAGAACTAAGAATAGTTGTTAGTCCACTAAACATAAGGTTTGAATTATTTAATAAATATTTATTACTACAAGTATACAACAAACAATAAAAACAACCAATTACAATATTAATAACACTTTTATAGACTTCTCCCCGTTTTTTTGCCATAATGGGGAAAGAATATAATCAGCTTTCATAATAGAAAAATGAAAATCGCTTTGGTCCATGATTATCTGGTGCAATACGGAGGGGCGGAAAGAGTATTGGAAGCTTTTTGCGAGATTTTTCCGAATGCGCCGATTTTCACGATGGTTTATGACGAAAAACTCACCAACGGCGCTTTTAAGGACAGAAGAATCCACACTTCTTTTCTGCAAAAAATCCCTTTTATAAGCTCGCATCATCGTGCCTATCCGCTTTTGATGCCGATTGCCATCGAGAGTTTTGATCTGAACGACTTTGACGTGGTACTCTCTGATTCCAACAGCTATGCCAAGGGCGTCCTTACTGGCACGGATACCCTGCACATCACCTATTGCCACACACCGATGCGCTACGCTTGGGACGACTGTCACCGTCATATGCGCGAATTTGAATATTCCAAATTCACCAGAAAATTCTTGCCCTTCGGAATAAGCTACCTCAGACTTTGGGACAAAATTTCCGCCGACCGACCCGACAAATATATCGCCAATTCAAAATTCGTTTCCAGCCGCATAAAAAAATATTACGCCAAAGACTCCACGGTTATCTATCCTCCCGTAAACCTCGACGGTTTCCATATCGCGGAAAAAACCGAAAACTACTATCTGGCAGTTGGACGCGCTCTTCCTTACAAAAGATTCGACATAGTGATCAAGGCTTTCAATAAACTCAAATTCCCCCTTAAAATCATCGGCAAAGGACCGGAGATGGAAAACCTGAAAAAAATGGCGAAAGACAATATCGAATTCCTGGGCTATCTGAATGACGAAGAGGCGAGCAGATATTACGCAAAATGCCGGGCGCTCATTTTTCCCTCTGAAGAAGATTTCGGTATCACACCTCTGGAAGCGATGGCCTCCGGACGTCCGGTCATCGCTTATCGGGGCGGGGGAGCACTGGAGACTGTGGTAGAAGATGTAAGCGGAGTATTCTTCGACCGGCAAACACCCGAAGCTATCGTCAAAACTGTCGAAAATTTTCAAAGTGAGAAATTCGACCCACGCAAAATCCGTGCGCAGGCGGAAAAATTCGATCGGAATATTTTCAAATCCAGGATCAAGGGTCTTGTGGAAAGTGAATATGAAAATTTTAAAAATAACCAAAAATCATGGAACTAAAAAGTTATTTGAAAGTCATAAAGTCGGAAAAGAAAATGATTATTGCCCTCACACTTTTGACTGCGCTGTTCGCTTGGGTCTTCTCCGTCTATATGCCGACCCGCTACGAAACATCCGTTTCGCTTTTTATCGCCAAAGACGGTACGCAAGACACCACGGAATTCAAATATGCCGGCTACTACGCTTTGGAGTCGGGAGAAATCGTAGCGGACAATATAGAAAAAATGTTGCAAAGCCCGCAATTGGTAGAGAAAATTTACAGTGTGTCGGGAGTAGATCCTAATTTCAAGAATATCAAAGGCTACAAAAAGAAATTCACCGCCAAAAAAATGTCCAACTCCTACGTCGAGGTAAGCTTCGAAACTGACAACCGCGAGGATGCGGAAAAACTCGCCAAATCTCTTACTGCAGCCGTCAACGAACAAGTGAAGGGAACTGCCAGTCAGAGCCAGAACGAGGTTGCCTTCACGATTGAGAATACCGAGCCGATCATCATCGAATCCAAACCCGATGCGACGCTAAACCTTGGTTTGGGGTTGCTGTCAGGAGTTTTTCTCGGTATCCTTGCTGCTTTCTTAAAAAAATATTTCGCCTAAAATGAGAACCACTATCGGCATCGATATCCGCATGCTTGCGCGCGGCAACAAATCCGGAGTAGAGGAATACACCTCAGAACTGCTGGAACATATGCTGCCATTAGGTGGCGATATCCGCTTCAAACTTTTTTATAACGGCTGGAAAAAAGAGCCGTTGGATTTCAAGTGGCTCGAATTGCCGAATGTCGAGCTCAAAGAATTCCGTATCCCGAACCGCATCTTGGACGGAACGTTTCGCTTCCTCGACCTTCCCAAGGTGGATAGTCTCTTGGGTGGCGTAGATAAATTTTTCTCACCTCATATCTTTCTTTCTTCGGTCGGTAAGAGCTGCGAGAAGATTGTGACATTCCATGACCTCAGTTTTGAGAAATATCCCGAGTTTTATTCCTCGCAGAAAAATTTCTGGCACTTCTCGATGAACCCGCGGCAACAAGCGGAGCGGGCAGACAATATTATCGCCGTCTCCGCGTCCACCAAACAAGATTTAGTGGAGATTTACAAAATAGCGCCGGAAAAGATCAAAGTCATTTATTCGGGATTAAGCATGAAAGTCAAAAAAGAAGTCTTGCCGCAGGAAAAAATCTACGTGCAAAAAAAATATAATCTGCCGGATAATTACATCCTCTACCTCGGTACATTGGAGCCTCGCAAAAATATCGTGAGCCTGCTTACCGCTTTCGACAGACTGAAAAAAGAAAATACTTTCAAAGATTCCGGCCTCAAGCTGGTGATTGCCGGTGCCAAGGGGTGGCTTTATAATGAGATCTTTACGACTGCGCAAAAATTTTCTTCGCGCGGAGATATTGTCTTTACCGGCTTCGTGGAAGACGAATACAAGCCCGCTCTCTATCGAGGAGCAAAGCTTTTCGTCTATCCGTCTTTTTATGAAGGCTTCGGTTTTCCGCCGTTAGAAGCGATGGCAAAAGGTACGCCGGTCGTCACCTCCGGCATTTCTTCTATCCCGGAGGCAGTGGAGAATGCGGCTATGACCGTCAATCCCACCAGCCCCGACGAGCTCTACCGGGCGATGAGAGAAGTCTTGACCGATCCCAAACTTTCCAGCCTCCTCTCCGCCCGGGGATATGAGCGAGCGAAAATTTTCGACTGGAACAAATGCGCCAAAGAGACACTGGAATTTATTGTGGGGTAAGTCGGTAGAGTATGGAGAGTCTATAACACGGAGTAGCAGGTTTCAACCTGCGCGGCTGTCCGATGCGAGAATAAAGAAATGTATACGAAGCATTTTTCGGCTTGGGATAACCGCGCTGGATAAATCCCGCTACTCCGCGTAATATAATATTCATAATTCAAGATACGAAGATTTCGGACATTCCACAGTAAGAGAAATATTCTCGATTAATATCCATTCAACCTTATGCAAAAAGAATCAAAGCCTAAAACCATCGGTATCGATGCGCGAATGTTCGGTTATGCCCAGACGGGGATAGGTAATTATATCCGCCATTTACTTGAATATATTTTTAAAATCGACCATGTGAATAACTACGTCGTTTTCTTGATGCCGGAAGAATTCGATAATTTCCAAGTACCCAACGAAAGAGTGCGCAAGGTGATGACTACTTGTAAATGGTACAGCTGGAAAGAGCAGCTCATTTTTCCTTTTACCCTCTACAAAGAAAACCTCGATTTGATGCATTTCACGCATTTTAATTCTCCTATCTTGTATGGAAAGAAATCTATCATCACCATCCATGACGTCACGCCTTACTTCTTCCCCGGACACAAGATGAAATCGCCCCTGCGCCGCTGGAGTTTCCGTCTGGTATTCTATTCTTCGGTCAAGAAGGCAAAAAAGATAATCGCCGTTTCCCAATCCACCAAAAACGACATCATTAAATATTTCAAGATAAAGCCCGGCAAAATCCAAGTGATTTACGAAGGCGCGGACGAACAGTTCCGTATCCTCGAAGACCGCATAATCGTTGAAGATCTGAGACGGAAATACGGTCTAAGAAAACCTTTTCTCTTCTACACCGGCGTATGGCGCAACCACAAAAATCTAGTGGGGCTCATCAAGGCTTTCAAAATCGTCAAAGAGAAATATCATCTCGATATAGATCTGGTTCTGGGCGGAAAAGAAGATCCATACTATCCTGAGGTGCGCGAAACTTGGGAAAAGCTCGGCTTGCAGAACAATATCATTCCCGTCGGTTTCATTGACCAAACGGAGCTGCCCGTTTTCTATAACGCCGCGGACGCTTTCGTCATCCCTTCTTTCTACGAGGGATTCGGCCTCATCGGACTGGAGGCGATGAGCTGCGGCACACCGGTTATCTCTTCCGACCGGACGAGTTTGCCGGAAGTTTTAGGTAAAGGCGCGATATATTTTGATCCGGACAGGCCCGAAAAGATAGCGGAAAAGATATGTCTGGTTTTTACCGATAAAAACCTGTATAATGAACTCAAGAGAAACGGATTTCTGCAAATCAAAAAATACAGTTGGAACGAGATGGGAAAAGAAACTCTTGAGCTATACAAAAAAATATAAAGATACACAAAAAATGGATATCGATCTGAAGAAAAAAAATAATTCTTGCACACAAGCACGAGGGGGAGTGGTAAATTTGCGCGCTCTGGCAAAAGATGAACAGCGTATGCACACTCCGGACAATAGAGCTATCGTTAAACCAATCGCTCAGAAAAAATATTTTGATATATTGCCCCGAGACAGAAGATATCGCCCGGTGGCAGAAGTAACAAAACAGGAAACATTGGTCCGGGAAAAGATACAAGAAGTTCCCGCTATAACAGAAGAAATCGAAGTTATCGCCGAGATAGAAAAAATCGAAAACGTACAATTTTTTAATGAAAAAAGAAGCGCCCCTGACGGCTGTAACTTCTTGCGCGAAGCCGAGAGGACAAGGCAAGAGAAGCTTCAGCCTGAAACACGTTTTTCTTTGCCCCGATTGCCCCGAGGTGAAAACTATAATAGAAAATCTTTGCTGCGTTTCGCGGTTTCATCTTTTATGGTTCCCGTCCTTATTTTTACTTTCTCTTTCGCGCAGTCGCAATTCGAGCGCACGGGAAAAGTTTTGGGGGACAGCACTTCGGCTTACAACAATCTTAAGTCTGCGGCACAATATGCTTCCGTAGCTGATTTTGCTATGACGGGAGATAATTTCGAATCGGCCACCTTGAATTTTGCCAAAGCGCGCGAGACAGTCGAAGGCATCGGCTTGGGCATCGGCGAGACCGTCGCCAACCTCCCGATAGATACACCTCTTTCCACCGCTCAGAATCTCACTTCTGCAGGTGAAAATATTTCTCTGGCAGGCAAAGACCTAAGCGATATACTGGCAAAAGCTTCCGCCCAAAGCGATGACACGGCCCTGCTGGGAAAATTGATCGGATTGGAAGAGAATATGAACAACGCCTCGATGCATCTTCGCAATGCCAGCGCTAACCTCGAAAAAGTTGATACCAAATATATTCCGGCAGATATGCAGGAAAAAATCCGGATGGCCAAGGACACACTGCCGGCCGTCTCTACCAATTTCGAAAAGCTCGCCGAAGACTATCCTCTCATTTCCGAGATGTTAGGAAGCCAGCAATCACAAAAATATCTCCTGCTCTTCGAAAACAATAGCGAGATACGCGCCACTGGCGGCTTTATCGGTAGCTACGGCATCTTGGATATCGAAAACGGCAAAGTCAAAAACCTGAGTATCGACGGTATCTTCAATCCCGACGGACAACTCAAAGAAAAAATCGTACCGCCGATGCCCATCCAAAAAATCAGCGCCAGCTGGAGCATGCACGACGCCAACTGGTTCGCAGATTTCCCGACCAGCGCCAAAAAGATTGCCCTCCTTTATGAAAAGACCGGAGGCCCTACGGTAGACGGCGTTATCGCCATTACTCCGGAAACGATCAAGAAACTCCTCGCAATCACCGGACCGATTGAGATGCCGGCATACGACATCACCATCACGACAGACAATTTTGTCGCCGAAACCCAGAATCAGGTGGAGGCCCTCTACGATCAAGAAGATAACCGCCCAAAAAAAATCCTTGCCGACTTGGCGCCAATCCTTATCGAGAAGGTTCTCCAAGTCAATGCGAACAGCTCGGAAGAACGAACGGCACAGCTCATGGGAATTATTCGCACCGGAGAGGAATCTCTCCAAGAAAAACATATACTTATATATCACCGCAACGAAGCGATTGAAACCATGATCAAGAAGCGGGGGTGGGGAGGAGAAGTTATCCAGAATGAAAAAGGCGATTATCTGTCCGTAATCGATTCAAACATCAACGGCTACAAGACCGACGCGGTTGTCGAAGAAAAAATCAAGTTGGAGACCGAAATCCAAAAAGACGGCAAAATCATCAACACGCTGACCATCAACCGCAAGCACTTGGGTGGCAACGAAGACTATGACTGGTACAACCGCGTGAACGCCGATTATATGCGCGTCTACGTACCGAAAGGAAGCGTCCTTCTGGAAGCATCCGGCAATACTGTCGAAGAATACAACCCGCCTATGGACTATGCCAGCTTCAAAATCGATCCCGACGTGGCAGCCATCGAAAAAACGATAAAAATCGACTCCGCCTCCGGCACACAAATTTTTGAGGAAACGGGCAAGACTGTCTTCGGCAACTGGATCTATGTCAGTCCGCAGGAAGAAGTGACCGTTGTCTACAAATACGAACTACCCTTCAGAATAGATTTCGAATCGCAAAGTAAAGAAGCAGACGCCTACAGTGCCATCATCCAGAAACAGGCCGGAGACGTAGGAAATGATTATACGGCTACTATAAAATTTCCCGAGGAATGGTCGATCGCCTGGGAGACAGGCAACTTACAAAATGAAAATCAAATATCAAAAAAGTTAGACAGGGACATGATTTACGGAATAGTGTTTGTCAAAAAATAAGTCTTAGCCTGTCGTTCCGTAATTTTGCTACTGCAAAATATCCGGAACCCCGGACAACAGCTTCACCGATTCCAAACACATGGAAATTAAAATCACTGCTGAAAAAGAAAGTCTATTTTACAAACAAATCAAATAGTGTTAAAATTTCTTTAAAGCTAAATAATATTTCAAATATGCCCATCAAGCAATCTGCAAAGGAAAGTCTGGCGAAATTCGTATGTCTAGTTTCATCACTCTTACCGTTCGCGGTATCAGCCAAACTGGAAGCGATAGAAGGTGTGCCGAGCAAACCCCTTACCGATGTTTTGAGCGACCTTACCAAATGGGTTTTAGAATTCGGGCTGGCGCTTTGCGTCATTCTTATTATCTGGAGCGGTATCACTTATATCGCCGCGACCGGAGATGAAGAAAGAATAAAAAAATCAAAGAAAACTATCCACTACGCCATTTATGGTATTGCCATAATCGGTCTTTCTTTTGCAATGATAAAAGTTGTCAACGATGTCCTTATCACAAACTAAAAATATGAAACCACAAAAAAAAATATTGGGGTTATTCGTTACGGCATTGGCCTTGAGCGCTAACACCGCCCAAGCCACGGGTTGGCAAATGCCTACCAACCCCGGAAGCCTACCGGAAGATTTTATGGGTTCTCTTGGCAACATAACTACTTGGCTATTGGAACTTGCCGCTGCGCTTGCCGTACTGGCTATCATTTACGCAGGAGTCGTATATACTGCCTCCAGCGGAGACCAAGAACGCGTAGATAGTGCCAAGAAGTCGATAAAATATGCCATCATGGGACTCGCGATGGCCGGAATCGCTTATGCCATAGTAAATGTCATTATTACCAAAATCCTAGTCGCCTAGGTCGGATATGGCACATTATGGAATATAGATTAATCAAAATAATCGATCTTACGATGAATAAAGCAAAAAGTATATTGCTAACAGCCGTACTGGCGCTACTTCCACTGTCAACAGTGCTTGCAGGAGGCTGGGTTGCACCTGCGAATAAACCCAACGGCGTACCTGAGGATTTGGACAAGACGATACTAAGCGCCACCAACTGGATTTTGGGATTAATAAGTTTGATAGCCGTACTGGCAATCATATGGGGAGGAGTCCAATATCTTACTTCGGCCGGAAACGAAGACACGATGCGTACTGCAAAGAAAACCATAACCTACGCGATAATAGGATTGGTAATTGCCGGAATAGCTTATTCGATAGTGAACGTTCTTATCACGACAGTCATTACAGATGGTGGTGCAGCTGCTGGAGATGCGGTAAACACGAATACAGTATCCGGTGGCATGTAAGACGTGCATAAAATAATATTAGAAAATCGATAACATTTTACTTAAATTAAATAACTCAAGTAATTGAAAGGAGGTGAATAGAATGAATAAATTAGCAAAATTAATGACATCAGGCATGTTTGCGCATGTAGTAATTTTTGCTTCTTATGCCGGTGCCACTGGCGGTACTGGCGCTGCTACCGGATGGGGAACCCAACCAACAGGAAATACACAGCCAACTGGCGTTCCGACTGACCTCACCGCCACCGTAATGAGCATAACCAATTGGATTCTGGGATTTGTTGCCGTGATTGCAACTTTGATTATCATTTATGGAGGTGTTCTGTATCTGACCTCTGCTGGGAGCGAAGACATGATCAGTAAAGCAAAGACCACTATCGTTTATGGTATCGTAGGTTTAATCGTTTGTGGCTTGGCTTACGCTATGGTTTCTGTCGTTGCTACCATATTAGGAGGACAAACAGGAACAGGAGCTGCGGGTTAAAGAGACAAAATAAAAATTTTTGAAGTAGAGCGCTCTGTTATACAAAAAAATAAAAATAAAAATCGCCTTTTGACAAGGCGGTTTTTATTTTTATCGATATCTTTCAGTTATATATAAAACAGATCACACATAACAGCACGATTCGCAATAAAGTTTTACAAAAAAATCCCCGAGTAGAAGAAATTCTGTCGGGAAAAAGTTTTTCTCTTTTAACTGCTATCCGGTCTAGGGCTAAAATACCCGATTGAAGAAAAACCGAAATACGTTTTTAGGTCTCAAACGTATTTTTACAACCGCCTATAAGACAGCCATACTCATTGCCCTGTCCATAACAGTGTGATTCGTTTCTTGATTCCACATGACCGCAATCCTTACACAGGTGGGACCATTCGGCATATTCCATATCCGCTCCGGTCGAGTAAAAATCAAGACGACAAATTACATTCTTCGACCCGCACTTATTACATGGAACTAACGATTTTTTTCTTCCACGCTCACAATATTTTCCTCCTTTGTTTTAGAGCCGAGCCTATTTTGGCCAGCTTTAGTAAACGATACTCTCAATCAAAAAGAAAAGCAAGATAAAATACGAAAATTTTAACAAGATTTATCACGATACCCCATAAAAAAAGAACCCTCTAATCAAAAAAGGCTCAATTCTACAAGCAAGTGCAGGCGGTGGGAGTCGAACCCACACTCCGAAGAACATGGTCCTAAGCCATGCGCGTATGCCAATTCCGCCACGCCTGCAAAATGAAAAATACTTTATAAGTATATACAAAATCAGGTAAAATGCAAGGGAGAGACAATAAATAACTTATAACCGACTATTTCAAGAAATACCGAAGGTTATTTAAGCAGGACATTACGCATAATCCTGAGGCACCCCGAAAGATCCCAGTATCATATTCCTCGCGCCTTCTCACGGGATTCTTCGGGGTACCTCAGAATGACAAATACTAAACAAATATTCAGGTAATCATTCGCCATCAACTACATCCATCATATCATTCCTTATTTGAATGAAACTTATTATGTATTTCTTTGAGATGTTTGTCGGTAACATGTGTATAAATCTGTGTAGTTGTTATACTGGAATGACCAAGCATCTCCTGCACACTGCGCAGATCCGCTCCGTTGCGCAATAAATCGGTAGCGAAGCTGTGCCGAAGAGTATGAGGAGTTATCTTTTTGACTATTCCCGCCGCCACAGCATATTTTTTCACAATCCTTTCCATAGTCCGCGCTGAAAGCCGCGAAGGATCGCCAGTCTCCTTGAGGCTCACAAAAAGCGCCGGAGACAGGTCTTTGCGCCGCAACAAGTAATCATTCAGAGCAATCTTAGCCGAAGTAGAAAGAAATACCATGCGAAGCTTGTCGCCTTTGCCTCGCACCGAGAATTCACCAGTCTTGAGATTCACTTTATCGATATCCAGATTTACCAATTCAGAAACACGCAGCCCGGTAGAAAAGAGTATTTCCAATATCGCTGTATCACGCAAATTCTCCGACTTGCCACCGTGAGCCGCCTGCAGCAGACGCTCCACTTCATCTATTTCCAAGAATTCCACTTGTCTGTCTTTAACTTTCCCCAATTCAATCTTTTCGCTGCTCAAAGTCTCGATATCTCTCTTTGCCAGAAACTTCAGAAAGCCGCGGATGGCAATGATATAATAGTCCTGCGTGATTTTTTTCAGTTTGCGGCCATTTTCATCCTCACGGCGATTAAGATACAGCCGAAAACTCCGCACACAGGCAGCCGTAATATCACCTGGCTTTTCCGCCTTCGACCAATCCAGAAATATCTCCAAATAGTGGTCATAATTCCTCACCGTCAGGGGAGAACGATTCCTTTCGATCTCCAGATATTCCAGATATTCTCTTTTGAGTTCTTGCAAGTCGACTTGAGGCATATTTCCGGCAAAATTTATCCTATTTACTTCTATATTTTACGACATATCTAAGAACTTGTCTATTAAAAATTTATATGATAGACTGATAAAAGAGATATATTGTCTCGATTTAAGCTATGGAAAATTTTATAACCAGAAGCAAATCATCAATCCTAATAAGCATTAAAGAAGAAAATGATCAAAAAAGACAAGAAGGAAAAGATTATCAAAAAATTCAAGCTTCACAAGGAAGACACCGGGTCCTCAGAAGTCCAGGTAGCAATCCTCACCGAAAGAATCAAAGAACTCACAGAGCACTTGAAGGTAAACAAGAAGGATAATCATTCACGCAGAGGACTGCTCAAGATGGTAGCCAAGAGAAAAAAGCTTTTAAAAGACATTAAAGCAAACGACGAAGAGAGATATGCCAAAATAGTAAAAGGCCTCAAATTGAAAGAAGCTAAACTAATCAAAGAAGATGGCGATAAGGAAACCGGCTCCAAATCTGAATAGCAAAAATAAATCCATCCGACACAAAGACCAACGGATCGGCATTTTTGTGGATGCGCAAAATATGTACCATAGCGCTCGCAGCCTCTACAAGGCGCGAGTAAACTTCAAGGAAGTACTGGAAGAAGCAGTGGCAAGCAGAATACTCATCCGAGCTATCACCTATGTAATCAGCACCGAAGGTGGAGTAGAGAAGAGCTTTTTCGACGCGATGGAGAAGATGGGCTTCGAGATCAAAGAGAAAGATTTACAGATATTCCCCGGAGGAATGAAAAAGGCGGATTGGGACGTAGGCTTGGCCGTGGATACAATCAAGCTGGCGGACAAATTGGACGTCGTGATTATCATCTCCGGCGATGGAGACTACATCCCTTTGGTGGAATATCTCAAAGTAAATAAGGGCTGTCGTGTGGAAATCATAGCTTTCGGAGAGAGCACTTCCGCCAAACTGATTGAAGTCGCGGACGAATTTACGGACTTGAGCCAAGACAAAAAGAGATTCTTGATCAAATAAATCTTTTTAATATACTCGCCTATGAAAAAACTAACGAAAGACTAACAAACTTTTCTTAGCTTGTTTTAATTTTATCAAAATTTTAAGAGTTGGCCTGCGGACAATTAGATACAATCATCTTTATTCGGAATAAGATGATAGTCTAGAGTTTGCAGACCAGTTCAACAAAAGAAAGGGTCTAAAAAATGGAAGTAAAAAGATTTGAACAACAAATAAACGGAGGGAACTTGATTATCGAAACCGGAAAGCTCGCTTTGCAAGCCAACGGTTCTGTAACCGTTCAATACGGAGGAACGGTCGTTTTGGCGACCGCCACTATGAACGATGGCGCGCGTGAAGGAGTGGATTTTTTCCCGCTGATGGTGGACTATGAAGAAAGGCTCTACGCTGCCGGAAAAATCAAAGGTAGCCGTTTCGTCAAAAGGGAAGGTCGTCCTACAGACGAAGCTGTCTTATCAGGCAGAATCGTCGATCGGACCATCAGGCCGCTTTTTAACGGCAGAATGAGAAACGACGTGCAGGTTATTCTGACCATGCTATCTGTTGACCTGGAAAATGATCCTGATGTAATCTCGGTCATCGGAGCCTCAATCGCGCTGGGCATCAGTGACATACCTTGGGACGGACCAGTAGGTGCGGTCAGAATCGCCAAGGTTGATGGACAACTTATCGTTAATCCGACCTACGAACAGAGAGATAAAAGCGCCTTTGAGCTTTTCCTGACCGGCAAAGATGGAAAAATAAATATGATTGAAGCGGCCGCTAAAGAAATTCCGGAAGCGGAAATCATGGAGGCGATGCGCTTCGGACAAAAATACCTCGAAGAACTTGAAAATTTCCAAAAGGGAATCATCCAGCAACTCGGCAAAGCGAAAAAAGCAGCCAATTTGATGCAAGCACCAGCCGAAATCGAAGATCAGATGAAGAAATTCGTCGAAGGAAAAATCGAAAGCGCTGTAATGGAAAAGGACAAAAAGACCCGAAACGAAAATATGGGCGCGCTCAAGAAAAGCCTGCTTGATTTTGTGGAAGAAAATTTGGGTAAAGAATACAAAGAGATTGCAAAACTGGTATTGGACGAAGAGATTGACGCTTTCGTCCACGAATCAGCCATCCAGAGGAATGAAAGACCGGACGGAAGAAGAATGGACGAAGTTCGAGCAATCAGTGCGGAAGTCGGAGTTCTTCCACGCACCCACGGTTCAGGACTCTTCAGTCGTGGAGAGACGCAGGCCCTTACAGTGCTCACCTTAGGAGCGCCGGGTGATGAACAAACTATCGATGGGATGAAAGAAGAAACTACCAAAACTTTCATGCATCACTATTCTTTCCCGCCTTATTCGGTCGGAGAAGTGAAACCGATGAGAGGTCCGGGAAGAAGAGAAATCGGACATGGGGCATTGGCTGAAAAAGCTATTGAACCGCTGATTCCTTCCCGAGAAATTTTCCCTTATACTATCCGGCTTGTTTCCGAGATACTGGGGTCCAATGGTTCATCCTCTCAGGCCAGCATCTGCGGAAGCGCACTCGCACTTATGGATGGAGGAGTACCGATTCCCCGTCTCGCTGCCGGAATCGCTATGGGGCTCATGTCAGATAAAGAAGGAAATTATAAAGTACTTACCGACATACAAGGTCCGGAAGATCACTACGGAGATATGGATTTCAAGGTAGCTGGTACGGAAAAGGGAATTACCGCCATTCAGATGGACGTCAAAATCGGAGGCATCCCATTGGACATTTTAGAAGAAGCCGTCGGCAAGGCACGAGAAGCAAGAGTGCATATAATAGGAATTATGAGCTCTACTATCCCCCAGACTAGAGAAGAAATGTCACCTTATGCGCCGCGCATCACCAGTTTCCGCATCAATCCAGACAAGATTCGCGACGTTATCGGTCCGGGTGGAAAGATAATCAATGAAATTATCGCCGAAACAGGCGTTACTATAGACATAGAAGACGACGGCATGGTACTTATAACCTCGAAAGACGCCGCAGCAGCCTTGCAAGCGATGGAATGGATCAAGGATATAACTCGCGAAGTTATGCCCGGAGAAATCTACCAAGGAAAAGTAATCAAGAATATGACTTTCGGGGCATTTGTAGAGATACTCCCGGGACAAGAAGGATTGGTTCATATCTCTGAGCTAGCCGCGACACGAGTTGAGAAAGTGGAAGATGTAGTAAAAGAAGGCGATATCATAACAGTCAAAGTATTAGGTATAGACGATAAGGGAAGAATAAATTTAACTCATAAAGGAGTCTAATTTCTATGAGCCAGAAAATTCTTAGGACAATGCAGGACGATCTCAAGGAGGTCAAAGACACAAAAACAGGAAGGGGATTTTTTAGAAAATCCGAACCAGCCGAGAAAGACAAGTCAGCACAAAAACCGCTACCGACACAGGTAACTGTTTCTACTGCCACCGGTAAAACAAAAAAATCGGCTCAAAGCATTCCTGCAGAAACCGAGAAAGGAAATTTCACAGACATGAAGCACGACCTTGAGAGAAAAAGTTTTGACGTGTCCATGTCTCCGCTGCCGCAAAATAAAAAGAAGGACGACAAGAGCAGTGACTTTTTTGCGAAACTACAGAACAAGATAGCCAAAAAGAAAAAGGAGCTACAAGAGCAGCCTCCGGTTCAAGCTGAGCCGAAAATTGAAAAAGCCACACAGCTTATCGAGGAGATAAAGAAAGCGGACCCTATTAAAAAAGGTGAAGAAGAGGTGGAGCCGAAAAAAATCCTGGAAAAAGATTCTGATGCAGCTAAAACGGAAAATGACAAGACAGAAGAAGAAGTTCTCTCACAAATCAAGAAACAGGAAGAGGCGAGACATCTGGCAGTGCAGAAAGCGGCAGAGGCGGTAAAAGAGCAAGAAGCGGATACGGACAAGGGGGGGGAAGAGAACGAAAAAGAAAATGTCCTCTCACAGATAAAGGAGCAAGAGGAAGTGAGACGGCAGGAAGTGCAGAAAGCGGCAGAGGCGGTAAAAGAGCAAGAAGCGCTCCGACAAGAAGAGATGAAGAAGGCGCAAGAGACTCTGAAGATGCAGGAAATCAAGATTACCAATATTCTTCGGGAAGTATCTGACTCTATGAACCAAGAGGAGAGCGTGGCCGAGCAATCCAAGAAAGAGATGGAGGAAATCAGAGTCAAGGTATTGGAAGAGGCGAAGAAAAATAAGGAAGACATCCTCTCACAGATCCGCAGACAAGAAGAGGTCAGAAGACAAGAGGTACAAAAGGCACAAGAAGAACTGAAGAAACAAGAAGCCCTAAGAGCACAAGAGGCAAAAATGGCTCAACAAGCATTGAAAGAAGAGGATGCCAAGCGCGCCAAGGAATCGGAAAGATTAAGAACGGCCATCGCGTCGCAAGAAGCGGAAATCGCCAATCTAATCAAACGCACCGCCAACCCTCTCAATAAGGAAGAGTTGATTGAAGAGATGCGGTCGAAAATCCTAGAGGAAGAAAAGAAAAACAAAGAGGATCTCTTGGCACAGATGAAGGCGCAAGAAGCTCAGCTTGCCGATTTCATGAGACAAGTATCCGATACTCTAAATAAGAATATTCCCAAGAAAGAAGAACTCGAACAGGATATCATCGCCAAGATAAAAGCGGAGGAGGAAAAAACCAAACAGGATATACTTATGCAATTCAAAGCAGAGCAGGCTAAAAGGGAGGAAGAGGCCCGAAAATTGCAAGACACGATCCAGGAGAAAGATACACAGATTGCAAACCTGGTAAAAGGCATATCCGAATCGCTACAGGAAGAGTTTGATGAGGGAGAAGCGAAAGAAAAGCTGATTGCCGAGATGCAAACGAAGATTGCGACATTAGAGGAAGAGAAGATTGAGAAAGAGAACGCTCTGGAACAAGTTAAGGAAGCGGCCAAGAAAAAAGCAGAAGAGGAAATAAAAAGAGAGGCCGAACAGAAGCTCGCCGAAGAAGAAGAACGCTTAAAGCAAGAAAAAGCAGCGGAGGAAGCGGCAGAAGCGGAAAGACAGAGAGAGGAACAGGAGAAACAGAGAGAAAAAGAGGAGCAAAGAGCTATAGAGGAAGAGAAAGAGAAGGAGGCTGCAGAAGAAGAACGTCGGGAAGAGGAAGAAATTCAAAAACTACGAAAGGAAGAAGAGGAAAGAATAGAACAAGAGAAAAGCGCGCAAAAGGCGGCGGAAGAGGAAGAGGAGAGAATAGAGCAGGAAGAAGCCGCTAAAAAGGCCGCGGAAGAAGAAAGACTCAAACAAGAAGAAACAGAAAGGCTACAAAAAGAAGAAGAGGAAGCGCAAGCAGCCGAAGAAGAAGAAGAAAGAATGAAGGAAGAAGCTGCTCAGAAAGCTATAGAAGAAGAAAAGTCACAAACTGTCACTGCTACGACAATCCCGGAACAAGAAGAGACGGAAGAAATCAAAGCAGACACCCAGGAGAATCAATCGAACCAGCCGATGGACGCCGAAATTCCGAAAGAAGTAGAAACGGACCCCGACGAAACATTCTGGAATGCGCTCCGTCAAGAAAGAGGAATTGACACAGAAAAATCAGAGGGCGCAAATATAAAAGAAATTAAGCCTTCTCAAGATACCTCTATAAAGCCTACTACTGCGCCGCAGGAAGTTCAGCCCAAGGAGGAAGTCAAACCTCCGGAAGTTCCGCTCGCAACCGTACACGACGACGATATTACGGAGCTGATCAAAAAAGTTTCGAATTCGATGGAAACACCGGGAAAGAATTCTCCCGAAAAGCCCCAAGAGACCACCAAACCAGATAAAGACAGAGATCTCAAGGACCTGCTTTCCCGAATGTCGAAAAATCTGCAGAAAGAAAAGATAGCGCTGGCAGAGAAAAATATAAACCCTGCCGCAAAACTCGGACCTGCTGCTGCAGATTATCTGGATAAACATCCTGAAGCTGCCCAAACTAATATAGAGCCCCCTTCCGACAATACAAAAAATCCGAAAGCAGCTAGCGCAGCTAATAACTATTGGCAAAATTTACAAAGTACCGAAACAGAATCGGCTATAAGCCCTCAACAAAGGATAGTAGGAGGAACAAATTACGGAACATCACCATACGAACAACCTGCCGCAGATGCGTTACCGAACGATAACTCTCTGGCGATGCCGGAAGAAGTCAAGAACGCGCAGATGAGAATCCAAGACAGGAGAAAAATGCAATCGGACTATGCCAACCCCGAAAACAGATTGATTTACGGAAGACAGGAATATTACAGCACAACACACAAGGCCATCAAGCCGAAGACTAGAATGGAGAATCTTGAAGGTCTGGACGGCGTCCTCAAAGAAGAGGAACTTGAACTGAGCGATGAAGAAGAGAAAAAAAGACTAAAGAAAAACATCGTCTCAAAATATGGCATCAAACTTTTTCAATTCCCGTGGATGAGAGTCATTGTTATCACGATTATGTTCTTGGCTATCATCGGCGGATCTCTGGCACTAATATTACCCAAGTTGAATACTCCCGGTACAAAAGAGTTGGCACCGGTGGTAGTAGGCAAGAGTATTTCGGAAATAGACAAGAAAATTTCCTCCACAGCTTTTGCCAAGCAAGGTCAGGTTACAACTTTGAACTTTTTCGACGCAAATTTGGACCCCTGGAAACAATTCAATAACGGAGATATTGTCCGATTGAGCCTCACCTATGATAATCAGGACCTCATGCTATCGCGCAGTGAAGCACTCAAGTCAGTTCTCGGCGAAGACAATGCCGACAACATTCCCGACGATTTCATGGACGTGACTTCTCCTGAATACAACATACTGGTGTTCAAAGAAGGTGGCTCGTTACGGCTAGCGCTGGTTTTCAAATTTACCGCATCCGAGGAAGAAGAATTAAAAGACATCATGTCGAGCTGGGAGAAAACGAATACCAAAAGCAAGAAAATCTATACCGTCATGAAAAACCTCTTCGTCAATTCCCGGATCATCGAACAAGATTCACTCACGTTTCAACCCGCTATTTATAACGGAACAGAACTCAAATTCATCAATCTGCCGGATTCAGACACTTCGATGGATTACTTCATTTACGAGGGCTACATCGTCTTCACCAGCTCGAAAGATCACACTTTCCAGCTCATAGACAAGCTCAAAAGCTAGAACAGGCACAGCAAAAGATCGGCAAAAGCCGATTTTTTGTTTGCCCTTTCTTTTTTCGAAATTAGTGTTAAAATAAGGAAGTTGGGGATAGGAACAAGCCTCTTCCCGATAAAATCGATATAAAACACCGCAGAAGATATGACCATCTCATCTACGTGTCGGTTATAAGTTGTCAGTTGTATATTAATAGTTACTTGGAAGGGTGGCTGAGTGGTTGAAAGCGCTGCTCTCGAAAAGCAGTAGACCTTAACGGGTCTCGAGGGTTCGAATCCCTCCTCTTCCGCATTCTGGAGGGATGAGAAGTTTATGCCCAGCATGGGTAAATCCCTCCTCTTCCGCATTCTGGAGGGATGAGAAGTTTATGCCCAGCATGGGTAAATCCCTCCTCTTCCGCATTCTGGAGGGAGTTGTACCTTCATATCTGCTATTCACGATATATTACTTTCTTCATCTGTCATTCCGGACTTGATCCGGAATCTTCGTTATATATCGTTAATGTTGTAAGATATACCGTTTATATCTAATATAACGAAGGTCCTGAAACAAGTTCAGGATGACAAGTTTGGACTGTTTATGATTAATATTATACAAGCCTTATCCAAGAACTATCGCTATAAACACATATACCAACCAAACTCAGTGTTTTTTACTTTTAAATAAAAACTCAACCACGACAGTTGAGTTTTTTGTTAACGAATTTTAGTAAACTAGATATCCATCTCACCCCTTACTTCTTCGACAATCCCTTCTCTTTTTTTTCCTTCATCATCTTCTTTTTCCAGCCAAGCCCTGAGTTTTTTTGAAAGTATCCGCTGAACTGTTCCGTTCTGTAGCGCCAAACCAAAATACTTTACGGTTAGAGCCATCTTTTTGTCTGTAATCCTACCGCTTTCTGACAGTTTTTCAAGCATTTCTCCGGCGGCATTTATATATTTAAGGTCCTGTTCAGGATCGTCGAGAATGGCCTTGATGACCTCTTTTGCTTTCCCTTCATAGCCCTCTCCTTCTTTAATGGCTTCAATTGCTTTCTCAATACGAGGAACAAGAAAGATTATAGAGGAAGCCGTGTCCTCGTCAATCACACCTTCTTCTTCTAAAGTCTTTAGTAGCTCTTCATCCTGCAGAGCTTCGGCCAATTTTTCAACTACCTGATCCTTGATTTCTTCACTGTTTATTTCTATTCCAAGCTTTTTGCATATTTTCTCGGTCGTTTCTCTTATCTTACCGGAATTCTTTTCCACATATTCTTCAGCCAGATCAAGCCGTTCTTCTTCACTTCTTTCTTCTTCATATTGTTTCCCCGCTTCTTCTGCCCCTTCGGCCGAAACATTGGCAGCATCTTGCATCTCCTCAATATCCCCTGACGTGCCCCCATCATCTTCTATCTTCTTAACTTTAGCCCTTCCATCTTCTTTTACTTCCTCTACAGCTGCTTGTACCCGCTCCGCACTTCCTACTATCGGATTTTCTTGACCCTGCTCTACGCTTTGCTCCGCCTTTTTATTATCAACCTCAAAATCTTTTTCATCATTCTCCATATTTCTTTTTTTAATATTTAATTATCCCGAGTTAACGATTGATTCAAAACAACGCTATTGTTTATCATCATCCTGTACTCCGTCCAGCTTCTGCCTGACTTCCACAATTTTTCTCTCATTTATTCTTTGCATTATATTTTTAAATACACTATCTTGTCTCTCCGACAGCTCCCTGATTTTTGTTTTAAACCTCTCAAAGGCACCATGCCCCGAAGCTGTTTCTTCCGGAACTTTATCGTTTTGATCCATTTTTATTTCCTTAGATTTGATTAATGGCATTCGAATGATATCGCTTTCCTACGATAGGTAAGCTTCTAATAATTATAAGACTATTACGTTTTTTGACAAATTTATATCACAAACATAATCAAAGACCGAACCCAAACAAAATGAATATAAAAAATCTGACCGGTAATACTCCCGGTCAGAAATAGCTGAAACGCTCAAATTCCTATTCGAATAACAGATATTTTTATTGCCAATACCCGCCCTGACAAGTTAATGTCTTCCCGAAACGATAAACCTTTTCGTCTTGACCATCCGCCAAAGCGCAGTAATCACATTTGTCCACCACATCGTCCCCATATCTGGCCAGTAACACGCGGTCTGTCCAAGCTTGATCGCATTCCCCTTGAGAAATCCCGTAATAAGTGCCCCCGCCTTCGTCGCAACCCGATATATAACCGTTTTTGATATTTTCATAAAGACTCATACTATTACCGCCTAGCGTCGTTCCCAATGTTACCCAATAAACCCAATGCTCATCGTCACCACCCTGCTCTTCCTGGTTCGTCACCAAGATAGCGCACGGATAAATCTCCTGGAAATCTCCTACTGATTTTTCTACATATTTCTTAGGCTCGGTCTTGGTTGTTGTAGTTCCCCCCTGCGTATTCTGCATCGTATTACTTGTGGAATAAACGATATCAAACACTCCACCCCAGTTCGCTTTATTAGTTCCTTCAAGCTCCCATAGTTCATCGGAATGCACCTGCGTATCAGCGGTAAGGTCATATACGTCTTTGACATCCTGTGTTTCATTGTCCTCAGATGAGGCCCCCGTGGCAGTATCTCCGGTAGCTGAGTTAGAGTCTATGTTGCCGTTTACGGTATACCCGTGCCGAGCATTCAGCTTGACCGAGATAAATTTAAATCCGCACATATCTTTCCTTTCACACGCTACGTTACAATCAGTCTCACCTACAGGTAACGGAGTTTTTTCTTCAGTTAGACAGGTGCAATATCCGGTAAAATAGGGGTCACTGTTGGTCCTGGGGGAACCAGGGAAGATACAAGATAAATTTTTCTTCATCAACGCGACCTTATCTGAAGCAAGAGGTTCAAACACTGTCGCTCCTGATTTTATTTGTTCTGCCGTATCCAAACTCATTTCTCTCTGGTACCCCTCGGGACTGGTATAAATGACAGTTTGTACCCCGTTTCCGTTTGAGTCGATAGGTGAAGAAAAAGTCCCGACATAAGAAGCAGCTGCGTTATCCTTCGAAAAAGTGGCACCCGGTTGACGAAGATAGAGTACGTCAGGATTGATGGTGCCCACGATCACGTAAGAAAGGAGTGCCAGAAGCAGTCCCAAAATAGCGTCTTTGATGGTTTCTTTGGCACTGGAAACCGCACCTCCGCTGCCAGCCGCCATGATATATTTCATCCCCCCGATAATAAGCATCACCACCGCCACGATTCCGACGATACTCAAGAGAAAATTATAGATTCCTATCAAATAATTGGAGATATTCACCTCGGTCGCATCCACCCCAGGGATTTTCACCAAAGGCTCATATCCGGTGGCATTATCAGTAGCAGCAATGTCAGAGGCGTATAGACTGGAGGCACAAAAACCAGAAATCCAAACAGCAGATAACGCCAAAAAAACCCCGAAAGCGTTCTTTTTCATTTTGATTTTCTTAAAATTTATATTTCGATCTTTTATAATAACTTCACTGAGAAATTAAAAAAATCTTTTTAATTTCGTCACTGCCTTTATTAAGTAAAAGGGGAACCGTCTGAAAGTATCAAATACTGTTTACCGCTTTTCGAGTTTGCTTTTGTACTCGCATATAGTCTTCGTTAATTTTACCAAGCGTTTCATTCGCTTGCCTGACTGCTTTATTGTAATCATAATGATTCCAAGCGTTCATAACCAAGAATAGCGGTAATATACCGAAGAAAGGTATGCCATCAAAGACAAAGAAGATTATCGCCCTAAGAAAGAGTTTCATAAGCCATCGGGAAAACATTCCGTGACGGCTTCCACAAAGCGACAGCCAAAAAACAGAAATAATTAGCCCTAGCGCAATCCCCGTCAGAAGACCTGCTCCTGGAATAAAATCAAGACAATCTTTGATAAGAGCAACAAAATAAGTAATTCCGATCATCATGGCCCCCACGACACCCCCTTTTTCCGCCTGCTTCGCCATTTTTTCCGCAGCTTTAGACAAGATACGCATTGCTCGGTCTCCCGCGAGAGAAATCGCAATCCTTAACGCTATCTTATTTTTCAATCCGTTAACCTCCATATTCCCCTTTATTCTCTCCTCTGCTATCTTACCGGATTCTTTTGCAGCTCCCGCCCTGGCACTGCCTATTTTTTGTGCCGAAGTTTTATTGTGAATTTCATCGAACGTAGCTTTCCTCCTTTCTTCTTCTGTCATCCCAACCCCTGATGCGGCCGAATTCACTTCAGGGCGACCGGGAGATTGAGAAACCGTTCCGATACGACCGCCTGTTCCGTTACGCAGATTCTGGTATGGGTCTGCTTCGCCTCGAGAGTCCTTCTGTTTTTGTAATTCAGCCTTTCTCCTTGCGCCCCCTTCAGCGCCTGGCATCCTTAAATCCTCCGCCTGTTTTTTATTATAATCCTCTTTGGTCGGCGGTTTCTTTTCGCCTGCAGATTTCATCATCTGCTGATTGACTCTGCTATTTATTGCACCGACACTGCCGGGAGTTTCATTTCCTGTCTCCGCTTGATTTGCTACACCATTTTGCGCCGTATCCCGACCTCCCAATCGCGCCATTTGCCTAGCGTTTTCTCCCGTATTCCCGAAGTCTACAAGACCTCCGTTCTGTGCCGTTCCCGTGTTTCCTGCTTGTTTTGTCATTCCATTTTGCGTCGATTCCGATTTTTTTCTCGTTGCCGCGGAAGCGACTTTATTTATACCCCCCTTTGCTTGATTTGCAGCTATATTTACAGCCTTATCTTCAATTCTATCTCTAAGCCCACCTGAAACACGCCCTCGAGCAGATACCC
The DNA here is from genome assembly GCA_028690055.1 of Minisyncoccota bacterium. Classification (GTDB taxonomy): domain Bacteria; phylum Patescibacteriota; class Minisyncoccia; order JAHIHE01; family JAGLIN01; genus STD2-77. The sequence continues at coordinate 22,924 of JAQVBZ010000007.1, forward strand.
CTCCTTCACTTGATTGTGTTTTTTCTTCCTGTGGCATATTTCAAAAAATTAGATTACATATCGGCCATTCCCGACAATTCTTTCTTGGCCTTTTCAATCTCCAGCAACTGCGCCGGATCGGAAGTTATAATTTGGTCTTCGGAATAGGAAGCTACAACCTTGATAGCCGCGCGCTTCGGACCGGCGAAGAAGATACCTTCACCGACGTTGCTCTCCAAAAGCAGGAATTTCTCTTCATCCGTAAGATAGAAGGTATCCACGATAACCTTGATACCGGCAGGGGATTGCTTGAGCAGCAGCTGGATGGAAGAGTTGGTCACGATCGGTTTACCGTATTTGGAACCCATAAAATCGGTAACATCCTGAGTGATAGTGGTAAGTCCCAGGAAATATTTTCTACACCGCTTAGCGATACTGAAGAGGAAGGAGGCGGCGTCTTCGTGCTGCATCATCCACCAAGCCTCATCCACTACCAGGATTCTTTTCTTGCGCTTGGAACGGATAAGATTCCAAATGAAGTGGAGTACGAGGTACATGGCCACCGGACGGAGATCGTCTTCCATATCACGTATATTGAAAACGATGAACTTATTATCCGGATCGATATTGGTCTTATGATTCAAGAACCCCGCGAATGTTCCTTCTGTATACTTCTTGACTCTAGCAGCCAGACTCTCCGCTCCTACCATATTTTCCAATACCATCTGCAGTTCGGTCATTGTCGGCGGCTCCATTTTTGTGAAATCTGATTCGGCGGTAATATCCTTGATGGCATAAGACTCAGTGATTGCTTTATCCAAGATGGCATCCTCTTCCGGAGTGATGTCACTTATCATAACTTTAAGAAGTCCCGACACATTCACGATAGCACTGCGAAGCACGTCTCCCGGGTCTTCGTCCTCCAACGCCTTCGGTAGATCGAAAGGATTGATGTGGTTCTTGGAGGAAAGAGAAATCTTCATAAAGGTTCCTCCTGTCATCTCGCACAAATGCTTGTATTCATTCTCAGGGTCGATAACGATAACCTCCGTACTGAGCATCAGGCTTCTGAGGATTTCCAGCTTGACCGTATAGCTTTTTCCCGCACCAGACTTGGCAAAGATCACCATATTGGCATTTTCCATTGAGAACCGATCGAAGAGTACCAAACTGTTGTTGTGACGATTGATACCGTAGAGAATTCCCTGATTGGAAGTAAGGTCGCTTGAAACGAAGGGGAAGGTCGTGGAAAGTGGGGAAGTATTCATATTGTTCCCAACCATCAGTTTGTCATTCGCTAGCGGTAGCGTAGAGTTGAAGCCTCTTTCCGTCTGCATCATCGAATCTTTCATATAAACCAGTTTTGCTTCCAAAATCGCCTCGACTTTCAGCTCTTCCTTGCGGACCTCTTCCTCTGTATCCCCATACAGAGTGATATATAATCCGAATTGGAAGAAATGCTCAATGCCTTGCTGCAGGTCGTCCCGCAGATTTTCTACATCCTGATAAGCGGTTTCCAATACAGGATCACGCACCAGTCCTTTATCCTCATTGATGGAAAGCTGCGACTGGATCCGGGTCACCACCTTACGCAGCTGCTTCAACACATCGACGGTATTCTGCGGATGGACGAACATCGCCACATCAAAGGTAGAATCCAAATTGATAATGGGCGAAAACCAGCTGGTCTGCAGGTAACGTGGGTAAGCGTAAACAAAGAGTGTGGAGGCCAGCTTGTTATTGATTCTCACATAAGATGGCATGATTTGGAACACAGACGGCGCGATAATGTCTTTGAAAGATGCCAACCCCCTTTGATAAAGTTTTTCTGACTCAACCAACTCCGTCTTTTCCGCAACGCTCTGAGCGGAAACAGCAGTTTGCTGTTCGTTGGCTGCCCTTTTCGTTGCTTTTATTGTGTCTAAAATTCCCATACTACTTTTATTTTATTTTTTTACGAATTATGAAGCGAGGTCAAGGTCTGCGATGTCCGGCAATCCTTTTTTCTCAACCGATTCCGGATTATACAAGTTATAATATAGCTCGATAAGTTCCTGAGTATTAAGCATCGTCATTCTCAGTCCCGCCCCGCTCAAGTTCTCCACAACGTGATCGACTCTCTGGAAAAGCTGGTCGCGATATTTCTCAAAGTTCCTGCGGTTCGCCATAATCTGCGGGGCATTGGCAACAGAAGCAATCTTCGCCTTGACGTTGCCATCCTTGGACTCCGACAAAGAGAAGGGAACAACGATGTAGAAAGTCTTAGCCACGATGTTGGCCATTTTCACCAACCCATTGATATATTCGACATAGCTCGTAATCTGCATACGAAGCAAGTCGTTAGTTTGCTTCTTTTCCTCTTCGCGCAAGACATCAAGATAAGTATCGATATTGAGACGCCTGGAATTAATAACAATCTGTACCGAAAAATCCAAGGAGTTCAAAAAACTCTGATAGCGATAGATAATACCATCCTGCTCATCGATTGATTTGAGCGAGAAATTTATAGAAGAAACCATCAGCACTCCTCGCAAACTGCCGTTTTTCAAAACGACTACATTATCTTTTATTTCACTGATTTCAAGATATTTTTGTGAGCTTAGCCCTTTTTGGTCTTGCTTCTCTGGAGTAGACATTGCCATAGTAAAAGCTGTTAGAATTTAAGAAAAATCTAAAGTTGAAGTTTTATTTTCCTTCAAAACTGCAACTTTCTTTCTTCCTTCTGTTCTACTTTTAATATATGCAGGATATCATCTCCCGATCAGAGACTGTCTTCGATCTGATCAAGGATCAAGGGCAGGCTCTGAGGTAACCCGAAGGATCTCGTTATGTCCCGCGTAGTATCGGGATTCTTCGGATTACCTCAGAAGACACAATTCTAGTTTCTGAAAATGTTCTGATCCGGCCTCGTCTGCGCCTCGTAAGGCAAATTAACAGCGGCGCTGGTATCCAAAAGATTGGCTAAATCGCGTATTCTACTGTGTGGAACTTGTTTTATAGGTTCTACCGTAGAGACATGCCTTTTTTGCACCGTCTTGTACATCGTTATCTCCGGTTCTCTTCTCCAGAGGTAGAGATGGTTGGTTGTGAAATATTCCAAAACATTTGCCAAGTAACGGGCGAGCGAAATCCCTTTTGGTCTGTAGAAAGCGAATGCCAGCGTCAGGGGAGCAATGATGATAAAAATGAGCAAGAAAAACATAAAGCTGAAAAAAGTAAAGGCCATAAGTAAAACTCCTCCCCCCATAATCAGATAGATAGTCTGCTTGCCGGTTAGAGGCCCTACGATCTTATCTTCTACATCAATAAACTGTGGAACACTAAATTGCATATGATTGAAATTATATTTTTATTTTTTCGTTATTTAGGAAGGTCGGTACGATAAAGTGTCATCCCTAGACAGAGGCTACCGTACTTTACTTGTCATTGCTCCAATAGGTCTCTAAATTCAGGATTCAAAGTTTTTATAAGATCGACTTTCTTGCTCCTTACCCATCCTTTGATTTCCTTTTCCGCCATTATCGCCGATTCAGGAGAATCGAACTCTTGGCAATACACTAATTTTTCAACATTATATCTTTTTGTAAAACTCTTCTCGCTCGATTTACTTTGATGCTCAAACATTCTCCTGTAAACATCATTAATGATTCCCGTATAAAAAACAATGTTTCTCTTATTTGTTGCAATATAAACATAATATTTTTTATTGCGCATTGCTTTTTATTACTTGTCACCCCTAAGCTGTCATCCTGAGGCAGAGGTTACTATATCTTACCTGTCATCCTGAGGTACTCCGAAGGATCCCGTTATATCCCGCGCAGTCTCGGGATTCTTCGGGTTACCTCAGAATGACACGATTTTTCTATCTCTTTAATATTCCTATGGAGCTATACCTTTGCGCGCCGCACAACTGTATAGCATCTATAATAATATTATATTTCTTTAGGATTACTCGTCCTGTATCAAAGAAAAGTCTATTTTCTTCAACTTGGGAGAGTAGGGGAGATCAATATCTCCATCAAACGACTTCACAATGAGATTGAGCTGCCTGCGCTCTTCATCATTCATACTTCGAGTGTTCTTGTCGTGGCAGACGTACTGAACCCTATCCAGATTGGAATGATCATTATATATTCCGACTTTATCTTTATAGTCTTGGATCCAATATTTTATCATAGGCTTCATACCCGACATACCTTTGAGATCGATAGAATTCTGTGCTCCGATGACTTCGTCTCCCAATTCAGGATGTTGCCTGATTAAATCTTCAATCTTGCCATAAACGATTTTATCTTTCGTTTTTTCCACTATCTCCGCGCGTTCCTTATCCAGCATATCCTCAATCGCTTCCTCTCTGTTTGCAAACTGCTGAGCAACCTTTTCCACCTTTATCTCCTTCGGAATCTCTCCTCCCAGTTTCAAGATTTCATCCTCGACTCCCGGGTAAAAATCCTTAACCGGATAAAGCATCTTACAGAGAATGACAAGGGCCACCTCCGCAGCAGTTTTCTCATCGAATTGAAATGCCTCTTTCAATATCAACGACAACTGCTCAACCTTGGCATCTTTGAGAAAAGTCAGTCCGACAACGTCTTTGAACTTTTCAAGCTTTTCCTTGTCATCATTCAGATATTGTTTCCAAACCAACAAGATAGCATCCGAAGACTGGTCACTTAAGGAGTTATCCCTTATATTATCGGGTAGCTGGTTTAATCTGGCTATTATTTCTTTGTTCATACTCGTTTAATTTAGTGAGTCATTGGCAGCGTCAATTTTCTCCTGTAGTTCAATAGGTGTAAGATTGGCAGCCCCTGCCGCATTCAATGAATCTTTAATTTCGTCTAACTTCTCGGAGTCTCTCTTCTTCCCAACTCCGGTTATCGCTTTTGCAGTGGCGCGGAAACCGTGAGCTTTTCTATCTTCTTTGCTCATAGCGATAATGTCCGAAGAATCGACACTCTTGGCAAATAACTCATTAGCATGTTTCTCATAATCTTCATTGCCTTTCGTAGCCTTTTTGGTCACTGCTGCAGCGAGAGATTTATCCACGCTAGCCCCAGTTTTGATAGCAGCGCCGGCATATACCATCTTGTTTTTTTCGAGTTCAACTTTTATACCTGCGTTGGCAGAATCCTGTCGCTTCTTTTCAACTTCTTCAATATGCGTCGTTATACCTTCACGCAATTTCGACTTATGCATGAGAGGTTTATCGCCCAACTTGCTAAGTTGTCCGGTGTCTTTATAGGCCTCCACCATAGCGACCGCATCTGCCTCATTTTCAAGCCCCTGCACCTTAGTATCCTCTCCTTTATTAACAGCCTTTATCGCCGCCGCCCTCATAATTTCTTGCTTTGACGCATCCGCTTCACTCATACCCTGCTTCATGTTCAATTGAATTCTTTCTTGCGCATCCACATCAGCAGACCCATCTTTATTTTTAAATGCATCCATTTTTCTCTTATTTAGGTTCTCACTAGTAAGAGTATTAAAACTCAAGTTTTGGTTTGTCAAATCCTTGATATCCCCCTGCGACATAACAGAGGCCGCAGCGGTAAAATGTTTCTGAAGCTCCGGATTACCCAGATCGTGCTGTTCCGCCGCCGCCCTAAGTGCGATTGCTTTATCAACATTATCACCCTGATTAAGCCTTTTCCAGTCCAACGCTTTCAGATTATCTCCATAGCTCTTCTGCCTCTTATCGATAGCATCTTTCTTGGCACGCTCTAAAGAGGACTGATCTTTCACAATCATACCCGTAGCGATATTCCCTGCATAGGGAATATGTTTCCCTGCGAAACCGACCGCCTTCTGATATCCACCATGCATAGTGTCTTGTGCTTTAGCTGCACCTTCAAAATTTCTCACGCTTGCGCCCTTTGCCCAACCGAGGCTTTTTCTCGTAGCCCTTTCTCCCACTTTACCTACGGCATAACTCATACCCGCCACTTTTCCGATTCCAAGTCTTCCTCCTACGATGGCACCGGCTCCATACGCCCCCACACTTTTGGCCGCCATAACAGAGTAGAGGAGTATCCCCATCGCAACCACGTTTGGAATGATCAGCATAAGAAAAGGTGCTATACCTCCCATTTTTGAAGTGTCTCCCAAAGAGGAAGGATCCGTACTGATCGGATTGTCAGTGAGCTCCTTCGCCATCACGGCAGAAAGATAAACAAAGAAGATAAACACCGGGCCGGAAATAGTATTACCAATAAGAGCCCCCCACCACTGTTTGGTATATTGCCCCATAGAAGGCAATACCATACTAAAGAAAGCAAAAGGAGAGATAATAATAAGGATTGCAAACATTACGAGGCGCAACAACAGGAACATAGCCAACATAATATATATAATTCCCAGAACGAAAGTGTATAACACCGCGAAGATGAGAGCGACGATGTCACCGGCGCTAGCCGCAGAACCTTCCCTTGCGAGAGCAATTGCCTTAAAAGAATCCACAATACTGGACAATGTCGAGCCACTGCCTTCCGCACCGGAAAAAGACCCTAGCCAAGCAGCCATGCCGAAGAGAAAAACTTGACCTACGTCAATCACCATCTTGGTAATTTCCGCACTGAAATTTATAAGAAAAATAGAGATAACAAATTTCGGTAACAGGCTTTTGTAACCGTATGATTGATTTCCGACAATGGTCGCAAAAGCTATCAGCAGAAGGAAAAAGACATAAAACATATTGCAAGAATCCCTGACCGTCCTCCATCCGACCTGGACAGCACCGGTAGAAAGCCCTGTAGCAGAATCAACGGTACCAATCAGGACAGCCTTATACATCGCCGGATTGAGCATCACGTCCACCAGCCACGCGCCGAGATATACCAGATAGCTGGCAAGGGTCAGAAGGATTTTCATAACCTCAAAAACGATAATTTTCAATGCCGGCACGACACAGTTCATGATGGCTGCTTTGAAAGCATCTATCAACCCGGCATGAGCGGACGCAACGGGTAAAGCCACAAAAAAACATATAAGTATAAAAGCTGAAAAATAAACTGCCTTCTTTTTTGAATCAATGTTCTGAAACCTGCCGAGGAAATTTTTCATATACTTTATATTTATATGTTTTTTAGATTAAATATTTTTCAATTTTTTAGTTTCCGACTTATTTGCATTATAACACAAAAAAAATAAAGCTACAAAAGTTCTCGTCGCTTGAAACCGCACGCCATACATATTTCTATCAAGAAAGTTTCAAGCAAAAAAATTCGGCATAACGTCTGATTATTCTCAGTCGTTATGCCAGATATCACAACCCTTGCAAAAGTAAAGAGTCTAATTATTTTAGACGCTATACTGAAATTACCTTCACAGCTGAAAGACCAGATAGAGAGATAAACCGACTATTAGCGTGCAAGCTATAACAGTCAGAGAAATAAAAAATAATTCTGAGTTTCTACGCCCCCATTCACCCAAATCTTTCGCCGGTCCTTTGCTTATCAGATACAGAGCCAACGTCAGTATTGTAGTGAAAATCACGAGGCTGAGGAAATCCATCGGGTCTATCCAGCGAATAACCAAATAGATGATAATCCACCAAGATACCACCTTCGAAGGTATCATTTTTTCAAGATTCTTTATTTTTGTTCCAAACTCTGTTGATTTCAGGCTATCTTTTATATCGGAGCCCGAAGCACCTCCTTTTCTATCACTTGCGGGCAATAGCAAAGCCACAAGAAATAGAATAGCCGCAATAACTGCAGCGACAACAATCAAATCATTCAGACTTACCATCCTGTTAACTCTCCTTCTTCTGCTACTTCTGTAACAGCCTCTTTTATTACTGCTTCTGTTATTATCTCCGAATCAATCACCTCGGTTTGCTCGGCGATCCTCCGTAGTGCTCCCAATACCTTTTGAGAATCAAGCCCCTTACTTTCAGCGGATTTGCCGAGAGCTGTTTCCAAGTCCTTCGGGGTAAAAACATTTGAGCCTGCTTTTCCGGAAGTTCCGCCAAGTCTTTTCATCACATCCGTAATCATATCGGTACCAAGGACAAGGTTTGTACCTTCCTTGGCAGTGTTAGCGTAAACTTCTATCAATTTAAGCCCAAGGACAAAGTCGTTGCCGAACTCATCCACCAAGACCCTATAGGAATCCCGTTCCGCTTGAGTCTTGATCCAAAGCGACACCCCTGCTCCCTGAGCCCTGATGATTTGCGAATCTCGGCCTCCCTTAGCAGTAGCGACAGCAGCCTCAGCTTCTAATTTTGCTTTCATGATTGCAGCTTCGCCGGCCTTCTTGGCATCCTGTTCGAGCCTGGCAGTAGCGGCATAATCGCCGAAATCTATCTGCGGGACATCTATTTCCATTATCTGAGCACCAACACCTTTCTCCAGCGTACCCTCAGCCCATTCTCCTTCTTTCTTACGTTCAATTCTACCTTTTTCCTTTAACCTATGATAGATGATCTTTCCGAAAGAAGTAATAAGAGCTCCTTCTCCTTCTTTCCCTTTCTCCGCTTTCTCTCTAGGAAGCTTCGCTTTCAGTTTTTCATCTTGTATATCCTCTCCTTTGGACAATTCCATGAGTTGATTCGGGTCGGAAAAAGTTGCCAGATAAGACCTAGCCTCGTCCAATATTGCACCCTGCACTATGTCTAACCACTTTGTATTTTTAAACAAAGCTGTGTCAGGATTTATTACCCGAATATTCACAAAAAACGGTATGGTCACGGTGACCATAGAGAAGGTTTCAGAATCTTTCAAAACAAACACATATTGATAGACCTGGACAAACAACTGCTTGATCTTCTCATCATGTGTTATAATCTCCTTTTTTTGCGAATCCCATTTGGACCAGGTAAATCTATATTCATATATCCACGCCACATTCGGCAAGCCCAACCACGTAATACCGGGTAAAAAGGTGCCAAAAAACCAATCAATACTTATATCAATAGACCCTCTTTCTATCCTTGACTTATCCGAATCCGGCACTACATAATATTCAGCATTCAGATGAAAACCCCTCAAGCTCATCAGAAACTTTTTGGGCCTTCCTCCATGTATGATGACACGGACCTCTCCTTCACGTATCTCAGTAAAGAATTTGTCATTTTTTGCCATCCAATAAACTATTATTTTAATGGATGTCAGCGAAATTCCTAGGATAATAATCAATATCACATACACCCACAATGCCATAGTCTACTCCCTCCTGTTCAATTTTACACCCAATGCTAACAAAAGCTCTTCTATCTTTTTGACCACAATCCTCTAATCTGATAAATAACCATCCTCTATCCGCTAATTTATTTGCAACGTAGAGATAAGGTCCACTTTTTGTTATCTTATTTACAACATCAATGTAAAATCTATGACATCCGCTAAAGAATGGCGGAAGAAATAGCCTAAAAAATGGCGTAAATAATCTCGTAAGAACTAGTGTAATAACCGTCGTATATAGCACTAACAATAATAGCTGCATCAGGTTATCTCCTTTATTGTTGTTATTTTTGTTTTGGTATAAGTTTTCAAAGTTCATTTCCCCTAAATGATACCGGCTGGCGCTTGTCACACCCCATAATAAGTACGATCCGGCATCTTCAGGACCTTTTATGCTACGCCAGGAGGGTGTGTTTGTCAAGAACAAATTAATATGTCAAACCTCACTGCCGACACCTTGTTTGTCTATATGGCAAACACACCAACTTGTCGCATTTTGCCGTTAGTTATTTCGTCCCATCTGAATCTTCCGTTTCGTTTACAAATAGAAATCCCGCATATATTCAATGCGGGATTTTTTATATCGAACGATTCTAATATTTATAATCCTTAACCCTCACCCAATCCGCCGCTTCCAAATCTTGCGCGCGAGTGCCTTTGTCGATATTGCAATCAGTCAACATTTGTTCCATTTCATCTTTAGGCCGTTTCAATCCCGCCGACAAATTGTTGGATAGCTTCTTGCGCTTGGCGGAAAATCCCATCTTGATCAAACGGAAAATTTTCTGATATTCCTCTACCGGATATTTCTTGCCGATATTCTCAATCTTCAAAATCGCCGAGTCCACTTTGGGCGAGGGATAAAAAGAATCATTGCTGACCTTGCGTATCATCTCCGGCTCTCCATAAAGCAGCACGCTGAGTGCCAGAATGCTCATATCGCCCTTCTTGGCACAGATCCTTTCGGCAACTTCTTTTTGCACCAGCATCACCATCGATTCCGGCGGCGTTTCCGTTTCCAGAAAAAGTTTGATGATAGGAGAGGTGATATAATAAGGAATGTTAGCAACGATTTTATACTTCGTCACGCCGCGAGAAAGCAAAAATTCCGGCATATTTATTTTCAGAATGTCATCGTTCACGATTTCGATATTGGAATTCTCGCCATATTTTTTCAAGATTTCTTTACGCAAATATCTGCTCATCTTCCTGTCCTTCTCGATTGCAATCACTTGTCTACACTTGGACGCGAGAGCAAAAGTAAGCACGCCCAGTCCCGGCCCCACTTCGATCGCCACATCTTCAGAACCTAACTCCGCCGATACCACGATATCTTCCAAAACTTTTTCATCGATCAGAAAATTCTGCCCCAAACTCTTGAGCACTTTGAGGTCCTGCTCCTCCAGCGCGTTTTTGATTTCTTCTATGTTAAGCATAATTGATTTATTAAAATTATATATCTTCATCATCCAAAAAATATGATGTCTATCTAATCGGATTATACACGACATTGCAGTATACCCGAATAAATCTATTTTGCAAGAGCCGTCCGATACCATATTTTTTAAATATTGAAAGACGTTCAACTAAATGGAGTAGCGGGATTCATCCCGCGCTGCTATCCTATGCCTTTAAAACCCCCGCAATCGCACTTTTTATCCGCTTCGGACAACCGCGCAGGTTGAAACCTGCTACTCCATTTAGCGGTAGTGACAATAAAAAAATCAGGCCCGAAGACCCGATTTTTCATATAACTAATAATGCAGATATTTCTCCTCATAAAAATCATCCAGATAGCTATACCCCTGACTCTGCTTCTCGATGAGATTCTGTGGAATATCATTGATAAAGCGCGACTCGCTGTTGGATTGGACGGAGCCGAATATCCTGCGAGTCCTCGCGCAGGTGAGAAAAAGATAGCGTTTGGCGCGTGTCATCCCCACATAGCATAACCGCCGCTCTTCCTCCATCTCACTCTCGTCCGAGAAAGTCCGTCCGTGGGGAAGCAACCCCTCTTCCATTCCGACCATAAATACCGCCGTAAACTCCAACCCTTTGGCCGCGTGCAGTGTCATCAGTGTCACCGCCTCGGTCGTCTCCTCCCAGCCGTCAACGTCGCTGACGAGCGTCACGTCCTCCGAGAAAGCCCGGATTCCTTCTTCCGCCGGCATCTCCTTATACTTCTCGATAGCACTGAAAAGCTCGCGCACGTTCTCCCAACGGCTCTCTCCCTCTTCCGTACCGTCCTTGATATAGTTTTCATAGCCGATTTTTTCCAGCATATATTCCAAGAATTTTCCCGTGTCCTCTTCGGCCATCCGTTTCTTCATTTCCACGATCATCCCGGCGAAAGCCTTGAGCTTGATCAGCTTGTCCTTGGTCAACTCTCCACCTTGATAAGTGAGGATCGTCTGCAAAAAGTCCATCTGATTTTTCCTCATCTCCTTTAACACCTTGTCCAATGTCGCCTTGCCGATCTTGCGCGCTGGAATATTGATGATGCGCTCCAGACTCGCCACATCGCTCGGATTCTGCACGAACCTGAGATAGGCGAGTACGTCCTTCACCTCGCGTCGGTCATAGAACTTGGTGCCGCCCACGATTTTGTAAGGCACTTGGAATTGCAAAAATGATTCCTCGATGGAACGGGACTGCGCGTTGGTACGGTAGAGGATTGCCACGTCATTCAGATTGACCTTCTCCCTACCGTTGGTGCCGTTATTGAGCTTGGCAATTTCACCGATAATGAATTCCGCCTCGCCCTTCTCATTGGCAGCTTCATAGACTATGATAGGCTCGCCGCCTTTCTTTTCTGTCCAGAGCTTCTTGTCCTTGCGATTACGATTGCGGACGATGACACCGTAAGACGCATCCAAAATATTCTGCGTAGAGCGATAGTTCTGCTCCAAGAGGACGGTCTTGGCCTCGGGATAATTCTTCTCAAAGTCTAAGATGTTCTGGATATCCGCCCCGCGCCATTTGTAAATACTCTGCCAATCGTCTCCCACCACGCACAAGTTGCGATGCTTCTCGGCGAGCATATCCACCAGCTTGTACTGAGCGTGATTGGTATCCTGATACTCGTCCACCATCACAAAATGGAACCGATCCTGATATTTCGAAAGCACCACTTTGTTCTGCGTAAAAAGAAGAGTAGTCTTCATAATCAAGTCATCAAAATCCAACGCTCCGCACTCCGTCAGTCTCTTTTGATAGATAGCGTACACCTTGGCGACGTTTTCTGCGAGAAAACTGTCCGCCGTATTGGTCATCTGCTCGGACGTCTTGAGAGAATTCTTGGCATCGGAGATGGCACTGTGCACCGAGCGGGGATTCATCTGCTCCGTGCTCAAGTTAAGCTCCTTCATCGCCTTTTTCACGATTCCCAGTTGGTCGGCACTATCATAAATGACAAAATCCCGTTTGAGTCCGATACCCTCGGCATCCTCGCGTAAAATACGCACACAGAGACTATGGAACGTTCCCACCAGCGGCAACGACGGATTCTTGAAATACTGGCTGAAGGGGGCACTGAAACCCGAACTCGCCTGACTATCCGCCGCGCTTCCCGCCAAAAGACTGCTCACTCGCGATCTCATCTCGCTCGCCGCCTTATTGGTAAAAGTCACCGCCAAAATATTCTCCGGCCGCACGCCCTTTTCTCGGATCAAGTAAACGATACGATGGGTGAGTGTCTTGGTCTTGCCCGACCCCGGCCCGGCGATAATCAGCACCGGCCCCTCGGTTTTCTGCACCGCCTCTCTCTGTTTTGGATTCAAATCTCTAAGCATCTTATTTAAAAGGTTATTTTTACACTTCATTATAGCAGAAAAAAGGGATTTGCCCAAAGGTTGACAAGGGCAGGAATAGAGCTAGAATAAAACCAAAAAACGACTTCAGAAAAGGAGGAACAATGGATTCTATTCAATATACACTTATCAATTTAATATTTTTTACCGGAACCGTCTCCATCTTAGCACTAGGCAAGAGAAAAGGGCTATGGCTAGACGACACACTACCGGAAGAACAAAGACGACTCTTCTTGAATGTCGGGCGTCAAAAAGACTCATTAGCCATTGTTGGTATCATCTTTTTTACACTCTACATAATTGCAAAAATCAATTTTTTGACCAGTTTCTTGACCGTTATATTTATAAACGAAATCCACTCTTATTATATACTTAGAAGCTACGTCAGGATTGCGCGGATTGAGTTATGCAAAGAATGAACTTCTTTGCATTTTTATTAAATCTTGACAAAATAAAGATATACTCTATAATCTTAATATCGTTGACACTATTTTGACCCCATGTTAAATTTTGAATGTAAGCTTAAATATTAATTTTTTAGCTTTTCGCTGATTGGCCAAAGCAATGAGTCGCAACCAGATAGTTATCCAGAAAGGTGACCATTAGGCGCAAAAGTTTCAAGGAAATAAAACAATTAGTACAATTATAGAAAAACCGACCGTAGAGCAGGATACTGATTCTATGCTAGAAATCGATAAAAATCCCTGTCTAACCGGGAAAGTGATTTGTGGTAGTTTTGGTTTTATTAGATCCAATATTACTGTTTTGTCAGTGATTTTTTTGTTGTCTCTAGTATCAGTTTCCAATGCTACAGTCTCAAACTACAACTTCCAAAAAGGAAGCCTTTTATTTGGCTATTTAGAAGGCAAAGGAGGTGGTTATGACGGGGATGGCAACATTACCGTCAATAATAATCAGAATTACAACAGCGCCGCCGGCAGCGAAACCAACCTGATCAAGGTAGCCAGCGCCGACACCTCTTTCTGGGACAACTATACCGCCAGTAACACCGCGCTTAATGACGAGAGTGGAGAAGGTGCCCAAACTCAGACGATTTCCTCTGGACAAGGAGAAAAAGTCAATTTTGAGCCGATGACCGTACAGGGGAACTTCCTAATTTCTCCTTCCAGCTTCTACGATGGCACATCCGAAGAACAAAGATACGGCCTAATCAAATACACAGTAGAGGACGGAGATACCCCCAGCTCTATTTCCAATTCTTTCGGCATCGGTCTTTATACTTTTCTCTGGGCTAATAATATGAAAGTAGGCGACTACATCAAGCCGGGACAAGTAGTGGAAATTCTACCGATAAACGGCGTAAAACACGCCGTCACAGACAAAGATACCATCGAAGCCATAGCTACCAAATATAAGGCAGACATACAGGAAATTATCATTTATAACGAGCTTCCCGCCAACGGCAAGCTGACTGCAGGAAGAACCCTTGTCGTACCGAACGGCGAGAAAGAAAAGCCTATTGCGGAACCAAAACCGGTTGTTACTCCAACGACCACCAGTCAAGGCACCGTGGTTTCCTCCAGCAAATATGTAGCCGCAACAACAGTTCAGAAAGGGCATTCCTTCCCTTACGGACAGTGTACCTGGTATGTCTCCACTCGATTCTATGTTCCATGGGGTGGAAACGCCAAGGCTTGGCTCGCCAACGCTGCCGCTTATGGCTACTCTACAGGCAGAACCCCTGTTGCCGGCTCAATTATGGTGACAAACGAACACCGAATATATGGCCACGTGACGTACGTCGAATCAGTAACCGCCACCACAATCACCATTTCTGAAATGAACTATACAGGCTGGGCACGAAAGAGCGTAAGAGTCGTCCCAAGAAACAGCTCAGTGATTATGGGTTTCATCTATGCCAAGTAAAGAATCAATCAAATATAAAAAAACGAAAGCCCTGCTTCCGTTTTTTGTTGCAAATCAAAGCGCCCCTACTAAATGGAGTAGCGGGTTTTAACCCGCGCGGCTATCCTATGCCTTTAAAACCTTCGAAATCAAGCGTTTTATCCGCCTCGGACAACCGCGCAGACTGAAGTCTGCTACTCCGAATAAAAAAGCAACGATTGATCGGTCATTGACAAACCGCCCAAAAAAGCTAAACTGTAATAGTAAATTACGGGTTCGTAGCTCAGTTGGTTAGAGCGCCACATTGACATTGTGGAGGTCGGAAGTTCGAGTCTCCCCGGACCCACCCAAAATAAAAATCCGCCGAGTGAGGCGGGTTTTTTGATGTGTACAATACGTGTATAATACGTGTATACATTATACATGTATTGCCTTTCTATATAATACATGTATAATACGTGTATACATTATACATGTATCATAAAACAATTAACCTATAAATATGCTATTCAAGCTAGAAAAACCTGATTTGTCAAAAATGAGGGGCAATAGAATCGTAGAGTTAATGGAAAATAAAGAGCTACAGCAGATAGCGAGAAAAACAATGAGCCCCGATTATTTATATTGGGATAAAATTAAATATCGTTTTAAGCAAACATTGCCTAAAGGTGTGTCAACAGAAGAGTTATGGGCACTGACAAAATTTATACGCAAATATTTTTCGGAACAAACAATCACCCCTATAAAAAATGAAAAGGGAGAAAAATTTTCTTTTATAAAGTTATCACGCTTCGAACAATTCCTCCATGAAACCGATTTGAATATGAGGGGCAGTTTATTTGTGAATTCAGGAGATGACAAAGAAAAAAGAAAATACCAATTTATATCCCGAGGTATTATGGAAGAGGCGATTGCGTCCTCGCAACTGGAAGGAGCAAATACTACGCGAAAAGCAGCTAAAGAATTCCTGAGGGAAGGAAGAACACCAAGAACCAAGGACGAGAAAATGATTCTGAACAGTTACCATGCTAGAAAAGCTATAGAAGAAAAATACAAAAAAGAAAAACTAGATTTACAAACCATCTTTGAATTGCACAGAATATTGACGATAGATACGGTCAAAGATGAAGAAATAGGACGTTTTAGAACCGACAAAGACGATATAGTGGTCGCAAATAATATTGAAAATATAGTCTATCACGTTCCACCAAAAGAGATATTTGTAAAAAAGGAAATCAAAGAATTGATAAAGTTCGCCAATGACGAAACAGAAACCCAGTTTATCCATCCGGTAACAAAAGCCATTTTGATTCATTTCTGGTTGGGATACCTCCATCCCTTTACAGATGGCAATGGGCGCCTCGCTAGAGCATTGTTCTACTGGTATTTGTCGAAAAAAGATTATTGGGCCTTTAATTATTTGCCAATCTCTAAAAACATAAAGAATTCCCAAACGCAGTACGGAATGGCTTATGTGCTGGCAGAACAAGACGACTGCGATCTTACATATTTTATTGATTATAATATAGATAAGATACAACTGGCCATAAAAGATTTTGAAGCCTATGTTGAAAAGAAAAGAAAAGAAAATATCGAAATTTCCAAAATTTCCAAATCAAAATACAATTTCAATGACAGGCAGCTTCAGTTACTGCAATATCTTAATGGTAACAGATATGGAAAAACATCAGTTTCGGTCTATATGAATATAAATAATCTAAGAAGCAGGATAACAGCTTCTACGGATTTAAAAAAACTAAAAGAGCAGGGGTTCCTGTATGCCAAGAAAAAAGGCAAAGAGGTCTTCTATTTTGCCACAAAAAAGATCGATGAACTGTTTGAATAATATTTTGAATTAATATAATGAATAAAGTCACCAAAACCATCCACATCACCGCTAACAACCACGGTCAGCGCCTCGATAAATTCTTGGCTGATTTCGATTTGGAAAAATCCCGCGCGGCTTGGCAGAAGCTTATCAAGAGCGGAAAGGTTTTAGTAAATGATAACGCGACTGAGGCAAACTATTCGATCAAGACTGCTGACAAAATTGAAATTTTAAAAGAAGACCTACCGGTAGAAAGAGCAATGTCCGTTCCCGACATTAAAATCATCTACGAAGACGAGAACGTAATCGTGATAGATAAGCCCATCGGCGTGGTGGCGCAAAGAACAGAAACAAGCGATGCGCCTGCGGTCACTGATTTTTTGGAAAATCATTTTCCTGCAATCAAAAAAGTAGGAGAGGACGAACAGCGCAGCGGCATAGTGCATCGCCTCGACAAGGACACTTCCGGAATTATGATTGCCGCCAAAAATCAGGAAGCGTTTGAATTCCTGAAAGACAGATTCAAGAAGAGGGAAGTGCAAAAACTTTATACTGCACTGGTTTACGGCAAAGTCGAACCCGAAAAAGGGGAGATAGATTTTGCCATCGGCCGCAATCCCAAATCACCGTGCAAACAGACTATCGTCAGAAATCCCGATACTTCCACCGTCAAATGCCGAGTGGCGCGTACGCTCTATCGGACGATTAAAAGCTCCGAAGATTATTCTCTGCTTGAAGTCGAGCTCAAAACCGGCCGGATGCACCAGATTCGGGTACATATGAAAGCCATCGGACATCCCGTCGTAGGCGACCCCAAATATGCCACACCGAAGCTCCTTCAAAGCACCCCGGGGCTCAAAAGACAGTTTTTACACGCCAGCGAGCTTAAAATCACGCTTCCCGACGGCAAAAAGGGTATATTTCACTCAGAACTGCCAAACGACCTACGATCCTTCCTCAAAAAACATTCTGACCTTGACTAAACGTTTTTTTTACATTACTATGAAGTAGTCTAAGAGCTTACTCAAGACCTTTCTTTCGTTGCGAAAACTTCAAATTTTGTGCGAAAAACCTGAAAGTTGAGAAAGGCTATAATAATAACCTGACGAGACTTGAAGATTTTGCAGCCAAAATTTGGAGTTTGCAGCAGAAAACGAAGGTCTTGAGTAAGCTCTGAGACATTTCTTTTATATTGTTTGAAATTAACTAAGATAAAATACGAAAATGGCAATCAGATTAATTGACTTCAACCACACCGGAACCAAGGAGGATCTGCCGGAAATCAAACCGGGACACGTGGTAAAAGTCCACCAGAAGATTACAGAAACAAAAGTAACTGGGAAGAAGCAGGAAACCAAAGAAAGAATCCAGATTTTCGAAGGTTTGGTCATCGGTGTTAAAGGCGGAAACAACATCACTGCTACTATTACCGTGCGCAAGATTTCCGGAAACATCGGAGTAGAAAGAATTTTTCCACTGAACTCTCCTTCCATCGCCAAGATCGAGATTTCCAAGATCACCAAGGCTCGTCGCGCCAAACTGAACTATATGCGTGACCGTATCGGAAAAGCCACTAAACCAAAAGGAGAATTGGCCACCGAGGAAGACAACAAGCCAAAAGTGAAAAAAGGTATTGAAGCGAAAGTTGAAGAAGTGAAAGAAGTACTTATAGAAGAAACTCCGGTTGAAGTAGTAGTCGAAGAAACAGTTGCGACCGCAGAAGAGGTAAAAACCGAAGAAGTAAAAGCGGAAGAAACCGTCGCAAAAGCTCCGGAAGAGAAGAAGTAATCTAACGGTTGTTTACAAAACTTATTTTTACAGATAAAATTAGTTAGTGATATTACGGTTATCTTAATTTATAGCTCCCTGCTCCGAGCCTTTCACCACCGGGAGCCATAAGTTAGTTCGTCGGAGTGGCGGAATTGGTATACGCAACAGGTTGAGGGCCTGTGCTCGCAAGAGCGTGAGGGTTCAAGTCCCTCCTTCGACACAGACACGACGGACAATAATTCCTACCTTATAGCTTCGGCTATGAGATTAGGGCGCTTAGCTCAGTTGGCTAGAGCATCTCGTTTACACCGAGAGGGTCGGGGGTCCGAATCCCTCAGCGCCCACAAAGAAGATAGATTAAAATAGAAAAAAGCTGTCTAATTTAATATATATTAGAAGGCAAGGGATGATGAGTTTATGCCCCAGAGGGGTAAATCCCTCAGCGCCCACACATATCCATTGTCATTTCGAACGCAGCGATAGCGAAGTGAGAAATCTGGGAAAGATGCTATGCTGGATAATTAGCTTTGTTAAAAAACATTATCAATAGCATCGTACCTTTCTCAGATCTCTCAGTCGTGCCTCCTTCGAGATGACATATGTTACAATCATTTTTGCCGGGGTAGCTCAGTTGGTAGAGCAAAGGATTGAAAATCCTTGTGTCGGCGGTTCGAGCCCGCCTCCTGGCACTTATTAATGAAGCTCCATTTTATGGAGTTTTATTGTGTCTTTATAAATAAAGAAATTGATATATTGACATCTATTACTTCGTAGACTACAAGACAAAGTCAAATCTACAAGGAGGTGACAAAAATAGAGATAAAAAGAGTAAGACCAATAAAGCCACTTAAACCTCAGGCAACAAAGCCCGAGGATGGTCCCAAAAACGTATCAAAGAAGTATGCCAGCAGAGCATCAATCGCTGGCATACAATCTTTTTCCAAACATCACATTTTATACCAAGTTAAACAAATCTGTTCTACAATCCAATCATATAGCATTTGAAATTTCTTCCTCTCCCATCGAGAGAGGGTCGAGATGGGGGGGAATAAAAGTGAAATCATCATTGCACAGATTAAGTTAATCTGGGATTACATATAAAAAACATCAACTCACCCGAGTTGATGTTTTTGTTTTAGAGCTATTGCTTTTTCACCTCAAAATATTTCACCATCTGCAAAATCGGCATTTTCTTTCCATTGGGAAAAACATAGTCCTCTCCTTTGCACAAGAACTCAAAACCGAATTTCCGATAGAACTCGATAGCATCCGAATTATAGGTTGCCACCCCCAGCTTTATTTTCTTTTCCTCTCCTAACCAAGACAGTGCTTTTTCCATAAGCCTTTTGCCGATTCCCATCCGCTGATATGAAGGCAAAAGATAAAGCGACCCTATCTTATTATATCCGTCTTTTCTTTCCACCCAGCACATACCCACAATCCGCCCGCCGTTCTTCGCCGTCCAAATATGTTCAGTCGTGCTTTTACCCCTAACGCTTTTTTGCATAAAATCCAACCTCTGTGCATTATGAATTTTTCGACTCTGGATGTCCTCCACGGTAATCCCATGCTCTTTGTTCGTATAAGTCGACACCCATACCTCGTCCTTGAGACTGAGAACATTTTCCATATCTTCCAACGTAGCATCTGCCACGATCACGCTCTCCGCCTTGCGCTTTTGAAAGTCTTTTATCTTTTCCAGATGATTACGATCTTTCTCACGACCGTATTCTTTTACCATCAACTCCTTCCATTCCCGCACCGTGTTCAAGCTCGCAAATTTGAATCCTCCTACTTCAAAAGAGTCTCTGAAAATTTTATCATAAATGTCCTCCCGCCCGGGCCAAGCCGGACCGATATCGACATTGATTCCCTGAATCAAAATCTTATAAAGTTTCTGATTAGGTTCATCGTGGAAATAAACCTCTTGCATCTCTTCAGAAGAAACAAAATCATCTCCCACCGCGATATCTATATCGTTCAGATTTTCAATTCTTTCAAAATCCAGCACCCCCAAAAGATAAAGCGGCGTCGAACCGAAAACTACAAAATCACAATTGATCTTTTGTTTGAGCTCCGAAAGTACCGGCGATAAGCACTCCCAAAATTTCTGATTGATTTGCATGACCTTAAGTTAAGAATAATTCATCTCTCCTTTCGTTCTAATTCTATAATAAGCGGGTACTCTTGTCTAATAGACTAAAATTCCTTGTGACCTTTGACCTTTTCTATAATAAAAGTATACTATCTATATTAACCTTAACTAATTTAAAAAAATAGATTACCATGGATGAAATTACAAACGAAAGGAGTGTGCCCGTAGCAACGGTTGTCGGTATTACAATTCTTACCGCCATCATTTTTGGCGCTGGTGCTTACCTGTATGTCAACAACAGTGCAACAGAAGAGAAAGATACTCTCAATGCTCAAATCGCTACACTACAGAATGAAGTTTTAAGTGCAAAAAAAGCAGCGACTATAACGTCTGACTCTTCAGTGCCCGCCACTAATGCGGATGACGAAGTGACTTCTACCGAAAAATCATCCGTTCCTGCAGACTGGAAAACTTATAAGAATACAAAATATGAATACTCTTTAGATTATCCAAATAATTCCAAATTACTGGCTCGCGATGAAAATTTAAATAACACTACAATTAATCCTGCAGTAGCAGAAATTATCATAAGTAATGATGAATCCGGCTTTATATTTAGTGCAACTTCTAAAAATATTCAGTTTACTACGGATGAAATAAAAAGTTCATTTCCTGAAACTGATCCAAGCAATATCACTTTAACGCCCACAACAATAGCCGGAAATCCCGCATATCAAGTTAAATATGACACCGCAAGCGATGGAATCTCTGACCTTTATTTTGTCAAAAACCCTTCAGGAGTAGTATTGCGACTTATGATTGCCCGTAACGATAGCGCTGCACAAAAAATATTATCTTCTTTCGCATTTGAAGAATAAAATCCTGCAATTGTATTAACTTCACATAGAAGGATAATTTGCCCACTTGTTAGTTGATTGATTATATGATATTAACCTAAAACTTTGTCTGAAATAATATAAAATACCGACCCCCGAAAGGGCCGGTATTTTTTATATCTGAGCGGATGACCGGGTTCGAACCGGCGACCTTCTCCTTGGCAAGGAGATGTTCTAGCCAACTGAACTACATCCGCTTATTTACTTAGATATTCTAGCATATAAAAGCCATTTGGCAAGAGGCGGAAAAGAACAAAGGTTGACTTTACCGCACCGTTATGTAAAATCAGGACAAGGAATAAAAAGAGGCGATACTATAAGTATTTTCAATCTTTATAATGCAGGATTAGACAAGTATTTTGACATCGATTATAATGGCTCACAAGCCGTAAAGGAACTCAGGAAAGCCCCGAAAACGGTCTGCGTCATAATCATAAGCGGGAATGAAGACATCATTACCGAAAAATGGTCTCTGTGTGAATGTCTGAGTGATAAAAATGACTACGACAAGCCGGATTGCGGCAAAGACCGATTCGATACGCACAGAGAAAACTTCAAAGTCCAAGAGATAATAGTCCCGCAAGTCCTGCGTTTCTTAAGAAACGATATAAAAAAGATGGAGGAGTTCCTTAATATTCTCATGGCAGGCAATCCCGCGAAATATGTTTTTTTAGTGCTTTATCTGAATATCAACGATAAAGCCCTGGCCCACACATCTCCCACATTGGGACTGGCACGTTTTCTCAATAAAATAAACGAAATTTTCGGAGAAAAATTGCTTGGATACGAAGTAAATACAGTTCTAAACCCGAGACTGGAAGAAACCAGAGGAAGGTTGATATAAAGATTACAGAAAGTTTAATTTGGTTAAACTTCTTTTTTTGCCTCAAAATCTCGAAAATGCTAAAATGAAATGAACTTAAAAACTATCATATATCCACAATGACCATAAAAATCAAGGAAGTTAAGCCACAAATCTGGAATTTCAAAGTTATGGGAGGGGAAAACGCCTGGAAAGAAGTAGCTTATTCGGCACGAATGAGCGGAGTACCCCCGCATGTCACGGAAGAGGCTATCTTCAAGATGATACTCCGGAATGATTATACCTCAGCTTTTGAACACATCATTATCAAATTTGATATCAAAATTGCCAAAAGCATAGCCCCCGAGATACTTGAACACCGCATGTCATCCCATTCCGGTTTCTCCACCCGATATGTTCATCCGAATAAGAGCGCGCTTGAACTCAAATTCAAAGAAGAAGACGTCTATGAAATCATCACCCCTTGGCATCTGATAAAAACGGAAAAAATGACCGAGGAGAAAATAGCGCAAAGAAAAATCTTTCTGCGAAATATCAAGAGCAACCTTAAGGCCTACGAGACTCTTTCAACTTCAGGTCTTCCACGCGAATCCGCCCGTTATATCCTGCCCTTCTGCCAAGCGGTAGGCATTTATCACTTCACGATGAATCTGCGCTCACTCCTTAATTTCCTCTCCCTTCGGCTCTGCGTACGGGTCGCACCGGAAATGAGATCTATTGCCAGCCAACTATACTTCTTTCTTGAAATCGACCTCCCTGTAATCAAAGGAATGGTCGGTTGCCGCGGCTTTATGAAACGCGCCTGCCCGGAAAGTGATGTTACCGGGGTGCGAAAAGGGGAGCAACATCCTTTCTATCCGCCATGCCTTTTCAAAACTCCCGAATCAGAGATTTACATCCCAACCCAAAAAGAGCTTGGACAAGGCGGCACATTCAAAAAATTCGACCGAGAGAAGGCTATTCAAGCGCAAGAATTCAACTTCAGAAAGTGGGCGGACTGGACCGGAGAATAAATAGCGTACGACACCTGTCATTCTGAACGGAGCGCAGCGCAGTGAAGAATCCCATTGCTATGCGGGTAAATCATTATATATATCGTATCATTTTTTGTTATCTGCATAGTATCGGGATACTTCGGAGTACCTCAGCATGACAACTACTAACTAATAATTCACTATCATCTATATGGAAAAAATCATCGAGCTTTTAGAAAAGCACAACGCTTGGAGAAAACAGTGCATCAATCTCATTGCCTCGGAAAATGTGATGTCTCCCTACTGCGAGCAATACTACGTTTCCGACCTGATGCACCGCTACGCCGAGGGGCTGCCTTTTCACCGTTATTACCAAGGACTCGAATATGTCGATCAAATCGAAGACATCGCGACTCAGGCCTTCAAGGACCACTTCCACGCGAACTTCGTCGACCTCCGCCCCATCTCTGGCACGCTGGCCAACCTCGCCATCTTCTCGGCACTGGCAGAAAGAGGAGACACTGTAATGAATCTGGGCATCCAAGGCGGCTCGCATGTTTCGCACGAACAAGCGGGGGCAGTCGGAGTTCTGGGATTGAAATCTTACGCCCTCCCTTTCGACGAGGTCAATCTGACACTCGACCTACCCAAGATCGAAGAAAAAATCCTGGAATTAAAACCTAAATTCATCGTAATGGGAGGGTCGGTCATAACATTTCCGCAACCTATCCGAAAAATACGCGCCATCTGCGATAAGACCGATACCAAAATCATCTACGATGCCGCCCACGTTTTCGGACTCATCACTGCCGGTAAATTCCAGAATCCGCTGGAAGAGGGGGCCGATATCATTACGGCATCTACTCACAAAACTTTTCCCGGACCGCAAGGAGGCATCATCATAGGAAATAATCTAGACGAGAAACTGATAAAGAAAATCCAAAACAAGGTTTTCCCGGGTGTTCTTTCCAACCACCACCTCCACCGCATCCCGCCACTCTACCTGTCACTGCGAGAGATGCAGGAGTTTGGCGATGCCTACGCCGACCAGATCATCAAAAACGCTCAAGCACTGGCTAAAGCACTCGACACAGTCGGATTTGACGTCCTCTACAAAGACCGCGGCTTTACCCAGAGCCATCAAGTTGTAGTCAATGTAGAAAAACAAGGAGGAGGAGACCAGATTGCCAAAAAATTGGAGGAAACCAACATTATTCTCAACAAAAATATCATCCCCGGCGACACCGATAATCCTAATAAACCCAAAGGCCTGCGCATCGGTGTGCAAGAAATGACCCGCTTCGGGATGAAAGAGAAGGAAATGGAGGAAATCGCCCGATTGATCTCCGATGTAGTCATAAAAAACGAGGAGACAAAAAAAGTGAAAAAGAAGGTGGAAGGACTGAGAGAACGCTTTCAAAAGACCCGATATTGTTTCGAATAGAGGTATCCTAAAAGCCGTAAATGCCGCTAAACAAGCGGCATTTTATTGACCACAAAAGCCACGGAATTATCTCATTTAATCCAAAACCCCATCGCCAACCCCCCTAAAATCTTGTCAAGTTTTCACCCCCTGATAGTTGACACTTTTTAAAAAAAATGATAAACTAATTGCATTAGTTCCCTCAGAGGGAATTTTTAATTGGTAAAAAACTATTATGAATAAAATCTTATCTGCCTCAGAATTGGACGTTCCTCCCTTATTGCTGCTAACTTTAGCTGTAATAAGTCTTGTTTTCAACCTTTGTTTCCCTCAGTATGCTTACGCTAACAGCCCGGTAAACCAGAAGTTTGCCCGCGAAAATGAGCTAAAAGAGAACACGATTGCCTTAAACAAGCTAAAAAAGGAAATAGAGGAGAGAAAGACCACTTCCACCCAGAACGTAGAAGTTTATTCAGAATTCACTTTAGAGAAGAAGGTCGCAGTAAAAAAGAAGATACAAGTTGCGGTAAAGGCTCCACAAAGCACCGCGATCAGCAGTATTTCCAGCGATAATGGCATTTCTAGCCGCTGGGTGACGGTTACCGCTTATTCTTCCACCGTAGACCAATGTGACGCTAGCCCTTTTATTACTGCTAGCGGAACCCATGTAAGAGACGGGGTTATTGCCACCAACTTGCTGGCATTCGGAACCAAGGTAAAATTCCCGAGTATGTATGGAGACAAGATCTTCACCGTAGAAGACAGAATGAACAAGAGATTCTCCAATAGAGCCGACATATGGTTCTCTACTCGAGAACAGGCTAAACAGTTCGGTGTCAGAAAGCTTGAAATGATTGTCGTTTCCTAAGATAGTTCCGATAGGATATATATATATATAAAAACAGAGCCCTAGTCCTCTGTTTTTCTTTTGCTTATTTTCTGCTTTTCCTCAATAAGCCGGAGAAGGAGCTATGAATCTTAAGCAGCACCGGAGGAGCCTCGAGAGAAAAGTGATGAGATACGGTTTTAACGCTAAAATGGAGCATGGCCACGCCTCCCAGCAAACAAAGAATGATGTTTATGAGTCGAGAGATCAGGCTGAACGCCAGACCTACATCTTTTCCTATGCCCAGGATGCCGGAGGCGAAGGTAAGAGCGAATTCAAAACTCCCCAAAGCTCCCGGAATCGGGAAAAAATTCGCCAAAGTAAGAAAAAAGAAAACCCCTAGAGATTTAAGTATCCCTATCTGCTGACCGAGATAAAAGCAAATTACTGCTACAATCAGAACGTCTAGAAAAGATTCCAATAGCCCTAAAAAAACTGCCAGAAAGAAATGCTTCTTTTTTTCGTTAAAGAAGTTTTCCATGCTCTTTTCCGTCCTATCGATACTATCTGATTTATTTTTAATAAAACCGATCTTATCCAATCCGATCTTGTGTATAAAAAAGGTGAAAAAGGCTTTTTCCCCGGCGCCACGATTCAACATCTTTTTGTAAAAGAAATACAAGATGAAAAAGGCTGAGAGAAAAATCAAGAAAAAAGCATAGAACACTTCCGTGGGCAAAGAAAAGTGCTCAGCTAAAAAGATAAAGCCCGCCACCATCGCCACAAAAAGACAGGAGAGAAATATGACCTGATCAATGATTACCGAGGCAAAAGACCTTTCCCATCCGCATTCAGATTCTTCCTTGACCATATAAGCACGGACAGGTTCGCCACCGATCATCGCCGAGGGGGTGATGTAGCTTAAGGTAAATCCGGCCATCTTGGCGCGCATTACCTTCCAAAAACTTATCGGACAGCCCTGCCCCTCTAAAATAACTTGCCAACGACAGGTCCCCACCACGAAGACCGCCAAAAAGTTTAACAAAAAAACCCCGAGAAAGGCCTCTTTGGAAAATAAAGAAAGAGCCACCTTTATCTCAGATATATCCACCTGTCCGAAGGCCGAAACTAGCAACAAGACCCCCAGCAGAATAGAAAAGAATAAAAAGAAAGCTTTTTTCATCTTTTGATCAAATAATATAACAACGAAAGTACCGGGAGAGGGAATCGAACCCTCAAGGAGTATAAGTCCAACGGATTTTAAGTCCGCCGCGTCTACCAATTCCGCCACCCCGGCAAAAAATAACTGCTAACTAATAACCTATAACGGATAACAATAACAAGCCGGACTGTTATAAGTTACAAGTTATAGGTTATTAGTCATTTTGAGGCCTGGAACGGATTTGCACCGATCTACGCGGTTTTGCAGACCGCTACCTAACTACTCGGTCACCAGGCCGAAGATGCCCCGAACATTAATAAAACTAACATAAAAAGGTTGAGTGGTCAATATAAAGCTGGATTTGAGATATAAATCTTTTACACGTCATTCTGAGGTACTCCGAAGAATCCCGTTATATCCTACGTACTGACAGGGATGCCCCGCCTCCGCGAGGGTGAATCTGGAAGACCTCCTCGCAATGACGGCTAACCATAAAAAAATCAACCTCGCAGCTGATCTTTTTCTTTTTCAATCATATCGATGATTTTGGGAATTTTCTTGAAATCCTTTTGCAGCTCCTCAATCAATGCACGGTTGTAGATGGTCGCCGCGGGATGATATATGGGGAAATATACATTTCCATCTTTGCGTTTCGGCTTGCCGTGATCCAAGGAAATCTTTAGCCCCGGGATGAAACGGTCCATCGCATGCCGACCCAAAAGGATGATGATTTTCGGTCGAATAAGTGTCACTTGCCTTTGTAAGAAATCGGCGCAAGCGGCAACTTCTTCCGGCAGGGGATCGCGATTGAGCGGTGGGCGACACTTGACCACGTTAGCGATAAAAACATCTTCACGTTTGAGATTGATGCTTGCCAAGAGTCCATCTAAAACTTTTCCTGCCGCACCTATAAAAGGTTTACCTTGCAAATCTTCATTCTTTCCCGGTGCCTCACCGATAAACATTACGTCTGCCTGAGAGCTCCCGTAGCCGGGAACGGTGTTGGTGCGCGTCTTGCAGAGTTGGCACGCTTGGCACGCTGCGACTTCTTCTTCTATTTTTATAAGAGTATCTTTCATAGCCTTGCGCCTAATCTCTGCCCGTCGGAACCGGCGGTAAGGAATGGAGATTCAGCCATAAGATTAAAACTGAACAAGAGTCCGTTTTCATAGAAAGGATCCTCGGAGCGATTGTTGTCTTCCATCTCACATTGACCGAAACATATAAAATTGTTTTGATTGTTCCAGATATCATTGAAGCTCAGCTTCACACCCTCGCTCTTGTCATCGACATAAACGCCGCTGCAGATCTCACAAGCACCGTTATCGGTGATGAGATTATTCCCGATAGTAGCGCTGGAATTCGTCAGATATATCCCGAAGGTCGCCCCCGCCTCAATACCATAAGCGCTATTGAAACTGATAGTGTTATGCTCGATGACAGCCTGACTGTTATAAATATTAATACCTTTTTTATTGGCGTAGATAAGGTTATCGACAATCAGCGGGTTGGAATCCGTAACCTTGTCCAGATTGAATATCTGCACTCCCGCCTTGCTCTGCTCGAGTACGTTGCGCTGCACGGTAGGGGAGGAATGACCTTTGATATAGATATCATAGTCATTGGAAAAAATAATATTGCGATTGATGATCGGAGAAGAATTTTCGATCAGGATCCCGCTCAGATTTTCCTGCGCGTTCTTGATACTGAAATTTTCCAAACGGGTTTCCTTGTTCTCCAAATTCTTAAAAACTACGACGCTACCTTTTTCGTCCCCATTCAAAATTGTCGTCTCCGCGTGCTCTCCAACTAAGCTCACGCCGTTCCTCATCGTGATATTTTCCTTATATTCTCCGGCAGCGACCGAAACCACGTCTCCCGGCAGCGCAGAATTGATAGCTTTCTGAATAGTGTCGAATTCGGCCGGTACTTTCAACACGACACTCGTACGCTGCCCCTCATCATCTGGGCGAAAAGACGACAAGGCCCCGCTGCCACCCAACTTCGCAAAAATCTGGGCCAATTTCGAAGTCTCCGCGACCGCCTCCGCCTTAACGTTGCTATTCAAATCGGCGTTTTCTCCAGATAGGATCTGATCCACGCTATTTCCAGAACCTACACCGGATGCATTGTTTTCTCTGCCACCTAGAAAAGCAAAAGCCAGGACAAGTAAGACGATCAAGAGCACGATGACCTTTCTGCTTTTGCGCCACATATCTAATACTCTCTCTATCTTTAGGACGATGTCAACCGCTTTTCTTTTTTCTATTTTTTTCATCGTCAAAACTTATAAAATTCATAAAAGAAACTGCATATATTTTAACACAGAATCGAAAAAAGACGAAAGGACTATCAATTCTCTGATTACCCCTTTTATTCTGTTTCACAATTTCAACGGATGATTTCCTTCCTGATATTTTTCAACAATTCGAGATCGTCCTCGCTCCCGGATGAGGGAGTCTCCAGCACAAAATCCAAGTCGCGTTCTTGCAGTTCGTGCAAGATAGCCGTTATGCCTTCGATACCAATTTTTCCTTTACCGACATTGGCGTGACGATCAACGTGCGAATCAAGGTCAGCAGCCGAGTCATTAAGATGGATTAACTTTATCCTATCAAGCCCCACGATTTTATCAAAGTCTGAGAAAGTCTTTTTAACAGCCATATCCGTACGCAAGTCATATCCGGAAGCGAAAGCGTGTGCGGTGTCAAAGCAAACACCCAAGATGTCCTTGCCGATAGTCTTTTCCACCTCCTCGATAAAATAGCCGATTTCCTCAAAAGAATCTCCCATAATATTACCCGACCCGGCAGTAATCTCCAGAAGTAATTTTGCTCGGTATTTGAGGTATTTCGGTTTGGTCCCTTTGGTAGAGGAGGGAATTTCAAATACCTTTACCAGCCCCGCGACGAGTTTCTGTTTGGCTTGTTCCCCGTCCATATCCTTGGAACTTCCCAGATGGGTTACCACACCCCGCGCGCCCAGTAGATCCGCCACCTCCATCTCGCTCTTGATAGCGCTGATTGAACCATGGTAGATGCGGTTATTTTCCGAAGCGAAATTTATGTAATAAGGCGAGTGAATGAAAAAATCTTTCGCCTCTCCTTTTGCGAGATTTTCCTTGAAGGCATCAGCTGCGGCTGCGTCTATCTTGCGCACAGTTCCACCATGCGGGGAACGGGAGAATATCTGGAAGCATTCGCAATGCGCCGCCATCGCCCTAAGCGGAGCATGCTCAACGCCTTGTGCGATAGAAATATGTAATCCGAACTTCATATAGCTTTTTTAATGCTTATGTTATAAGTATAGGCAAAATAGGTGAAAGAGCAATGTTTACAGAATCTCTGAAAAATATATTTTGTCATTATGGCATGGCGGTTTACTGGATGTTTTGACTGCTATGTGTGCATTCTTCTGTAGAGACGTCGATTTATCACGTCTCGGTCTTCAACAAAACATCACTATTTATTCCCCCTCACCCTGGCCCTCTCCCGGTAGGAGAGGGGACGAGGCTTACCTCATATTATTTTATATAATGCGAGAGTGTCATCATATATGTAGTGAAACGAAGTGAAGAATCTCACTACTGCGCGGGAGAGAACGGGATTCTTCGGGGTACCTCAGAATGACACAATATACAGGAGGAGAAAGAGAGGGGAAGTATTTTTTTAGATTAACCAAATGTAACGCCACTGGCATATCCAAAAGAATCAAAAAACAACCTTTCTCACGGTTGCTTTTTTATTCGGCTTTTGCCACGATGCCCATTTCTTTCTCCTTGAGGCTAAGTACCAGACGTGTGATACGCTCCACGCTCTTTTTGAGGTCGCCCTCTACCTCGAATCCGGAGGCGAGCTTGTGTCCGCCGCCGCCCAGCTGCCGCGCGATTTTGGAAACATCCACCCCCTTGTATTCCTCGCTCCTGAGACTGCCTTTGATTTTCTGATCGTCGTATTCCGTCAGGAGCAGGGAGAATTTGGCATCCGAAACGGTATTGATAACACTGACCAGTCCCGCCAAATCATCCTGACTGGCACCAGCCTCTTCGATATCGGACTGATTCACATATGACACCGCCATCCCGGTCGCCACGTCCGTCTCGATCCGAGAGAGCGCCGTGCCCCACAATTTGATAGCCGCGATATTCTTGCTGTTGAAGATGCCCTTGGCAATCTTCTCGATACGCGGACCTTTCTTCATCAGCTGTGCCGCCGCCCGAAGTGTCACCCCGTCAGTATTATTGTGTTGAAATCCTCCCGTATCGGTAAAGATTCCCGTCAGTAGGCATGTGGCAATCCGCTTGTCGATTGCGATATCCATTTCCTCGAGCAATTCGTAGATCATCACCGCTGTCGCCGCCTTCTTCTCGTCAATCCACTCTTGCGCATTCTCATAGAATTCCACTTCTGTACGCGGATGATGGTCGATAATCAGCAGCTTATCGAAAGAAGCGACCAGACCAAAAATATTTTCGATGCCCGTCCGTTTGAAAACCGCGCAATCCAGCAGGATTACCAAATCGTAATTTACAAACCCCTTTTGCTTTTCAAACATCTCGACTCCCGGCAAAAAGCCAAACACCGGAGGAATCTTATTGACAGAAAAACAACTGACTTTCTTGCCGATTTTTTCCAGTGCCAAAGCCAGCCCCAAAGAAGAGCCCAGCGCATCGCCGTCAGGATTCTTGTGGCTGAGAATCAAGATATTCTCGCTGTTTTTGATAATGTCTGTTATTGCTTTCATATTTTTTAGCAAAAAGGCGCTAGCAAAAGCTAACGGCCTCTCTCCTCGTTTTCTCTGATTATCTCAATTATCCTTTCCGCTTTGTCGCCGCTCAAATCAAGACGAAAGCGGATCATCGGCACCGGCTTCATATGCAGTTTTTTGTTGATTTTCTGCTGCATCGCGTAGATATCCTCGTTAAGGACGACCAGCGCTTCTTCTTCCTTCTCCTGTGGCATCACGCTGACATAGATATCACCGTAATGTAAATCGGGGGAAGTATCCGCCCTAATGATTGTCACTACCATGCCAGCAGGGAAGTCCACATCCTCCAAGATGAGTTTTCCCACTTCCTGTCTGAGAAGCTTGTTCACTTTTAATATTCTTTCGCTCATATTATTTCACAATCCTTTTAACTTTTTCTTCTTTGTATGCCACGATGTCGTCGCCCTCCTCCACCAGTATATCTCCTTTGAAAGTGACGCCTGCGTTATTTCCGGATTTCAATTCTCCGACCGTCTTCTTGTTGTGCTGCAACTCCGTCAGGATTCCCTCTCCTACTTTCTCTCCGTCCCTCATAATTTCCAGCTTGGCGTTTTTTTCCACTTTACCGTGCTCGATCTTCGCCCCGAAAATCATATCCACGACCTTGGCCGATTTTCTCGGTAACTTGAAAATCGCAATCACTTTCATCTTACCTAAGTCTGTGCGCACAGTTTCCGCATCCAGCATATCAGAAAGTTCTCCTTTGACGTAAGTCACCATCTCATAGATGATATTGAAAAACTTGAAAGCTATATTCTCTTTTTCACCGATCCGTTTGGCATTGGCATCGGCGCTATTATTAAACCCTATAACCCGGGCATCGGAAGATTGCGCCATTTTGACATCCGACTCGGTGATATCACCGACACCAGTTTTGAGAATCTGTATCGCAACTCCACTCACTTTGATCGTATCCAATATCTGTACTATCGCTTCCAACGAACCTTTGGTGTCCGCCTTGATGACAAGATTCAATTTCTTCAACTTGCCGTTTTCCGCCATCTCTTGGATTCTGGAAACACTGAGAACTTTACCTTCACCGAGAGTACTTGTCGTTCTCTCTTTAAAGGCCAGAGCAGCTGCTTCCGCGGCACTCCTTGTCGGATAAGCCTTAAGGACCATCCCTGACCGCGGCACTTCACTGAGACCCAAAATAGTAATCGGCATCGAAGGAGTCGCATCCTCGATTTCCTCCCCCAAAAAATTCTTCATAATCTTTATTCTTCCCGAGAGAATACCCGCTGCCACAAAATCACCCTCGCTCAAAGTACCGTTCTGGATTAGCACTGTCGCTATCGGTCCGACCTTCGGGTTCAAGTGAGACTCGATGATAAACCCCTCCGCAAATGACCCATACTCCGCCTTGAGCTCTTCCATATCAGAGTAAAGGATTATCATATCCAAAAGATTGTCGATACCCTCACCGGTCTTGGCGGAAATATTGACGCACACCGTCTTGCCTCCCCATTCTTCGGGCATCAAATCGATGTCACTCAATTCTTTCTTAACAAGCTCCACATTTGATTCGGGCTTGTCAATCTTATTGATAGCCACTATGATAGGCAGCCCCGCACTCTTGGCAAAAGCTACAGCTTCCTTGGTCTGCGGCTTCACTCCATCATCCGCCGCGACCACGATCACTGCCAAATCTGTAATGTAAGCTCCTCGCTCACGCATCGAGTGGAAAGCTTCATGTCCAGGGGTATCCATAAAAGTAATAACTTCACCTTTTTTCTTAACCTGATAAGAGCTGACATTCTGCGTGATGCCTCCATGCTCTCCCGCTGCTACATTAGTAGAAAGAATCTTATCAAGTAAGGTGGTTTTTCCGTGATCTACGTGCCCCATAACTACTACCACCGGCGGACGTTTCTTGGCACCCTTACCCAGGGTTTTTGATTTAAGCAGATAACGGTTTCTTTCCAAATCGGACTTCTTGCGAACAATCTCAAAACCGAGGTCATCGCCCACGATCACCGCCGTTTCGAAATCGATCTTCTCGTTGAGCGTAGCAAAAATTTTGTTCTTCATCAGCTCTGCAATCAAATCGGTGACTCTGATTTCCATCTTAGCCGCCAAATCCTTCACCACGATAGCATCTTCGATTTCAATCGATATTTTTTTGACCTCTTCATTTTTATTTTCTTCTTGTTTATCCATCTATATTGAATTTACGAATATTAGTAAACGTTAAAAAGGCATCACTGCCTTTATCTTTTCATAGCTATACCGAGGGCTTCCGCCTCTTCTTTGCTTAGCTGATATTCAGATTTTCCATTCTTGACGGGCTTGGCATAAATCCTAACTCCGTCTCTTGAATAAAGACTAAGTATGATAACACCTGAGTTATAATTGTCAAGCAATGCCACCGCGAAACTCTGATTGCCGCCCTCATTACCGAAGGGATTGAAACGGAGCATACCGACTTTCTGCACTGCAAACGAAAGCTGTTGCAATATACGTTGGTCAGCATCCCTAAGCGCGATTATCGCGTCTTCAATCCGATTATTCTTCTCAATCTGCCCCATTATTACTTCTTCCAAATCCGTCGCTTTCTTGCCGGAAAAGAGGATTTGCGCATTTTTTTTAAGCTTTGATACCTCGAAAAAAAGATATGCGCTTAAGAGCAAAAACACGACAACCAACGCCATCAAAACCAGGATGATGGTATCTTGATTATCAGCGATAAACCCTAAAGAAGACGACATAGGCGAAATATTAGCAATAAAAAAAGAAAATCCCCTCAAAGACTATGGTTATAATAGCCCTTTTGGGGGGATTGGTCAATAAAAAGCATTTTATCAAGAGGCTTCTTAAAAAGAGATCACCGAGCAGTACAAAAAGAATAGGATAAGACATAAATACATCACCGACGCATTTCCATAGCTTTCTGATGCCTTTTTGTATTGCCGAAAACGACAATCTTGTCTTGGATATTTTACACTTTCATATTTATGATAAAAGTGCAGTGTCAAATGGTAAGTAAACATCAACAACATAAAAGCAGCTGCATCTACAAAATATTTATATACCATATTTCTCATCCTGTTTTGTTTTTTCTATCTTTATCCTTTTTATAAATTATGTCAAGAGAAAAAGGCTCTATACTAACAAGTGTGGTGGATAAATCAAAAATAGTGGTAAGCTTAGCTTAAAACAAGAGTTACCCAACTCAAAGCTAAATTTAACCACTACTTCTATGAAAAAGTGTATCATCGAAATGC
>JAQVBZ010000008.1 GCA_028690055.1 Minisyncoccota bacterium
GACACAAATGGACGTTGATAAAGCCGTTCTGCTTATCAACAATCGTCCCAGAAAAAGACTTGGCTATTTAACCCCTTACGAGGTTTTTGTTGAAGGGAAAAATTGCAGTTCAAGGTAGAATCTACGACTTTCGATTATTGACATATTTATTCAAAGTGAGAAGATGTATAAGTAGTATTTAAAAATGAGAATTAAAAAAAACACTCTTTTTTTGATTCTCTGCAGTCGAGGCTCTTATCTAAGGGGCTTTAAAAAGAGGTCAAAATTATTTCAGTAATTTTGGTTTTTTATTTATTCTAACCTATAAAATTATGCTATCAGAAGATGTGCGCAAGGAGATTGAGAAACATGGCGTGAAGTTCGTTCATTTGCAGTTTTCCGACTTGTTGGGAACGCTGAAGGCGGTTACGATTCCTATTCATCAGCTGGAAGAGGCGATAGAGAATGGGAAATGGTTCGATGGTTCATCTATAGACGGTTTTGCGCGTATCTCGGAAAGTGATATGTTTCTAAAACTGGATATGTCCACTTTCAGGGTCGTTCCATGGTCAAAGGGGAACGGACACACGGAGTCGCGGGTGATTTGTGATATTTTGACACCGGACGGAAAGCCCTATGAAGGTGATCCGAGAAATATTTTGCGTCAGCAGATGGAGAAGGCGAAAGAGGCGGGTTTTGAATATTGTGTCGCTCCCGAGGTGGAATTTTTCCTGATGAAGAGGAACGACGATGGCACTTGGGAAAGGATGCCGCACGATAAAGGGGGATATTTTGACCAGACGATTGATGGCGATAGCGCCACGAGACACGCAATGGGAATTGCGCTCGGGGATTTCGGTATTGATGTGGAGGCGCTTCATCACGAGGTGGCCAATGGTCAGCATGAAATCAATTTTAAATATGACGGTCCGATCAAGTCAGCCGACAACACTATCACTTTTAAATACGTTTTGAAAATGGTCGCTAAGGACCTGGGATTGCACGCGACTTTTATGGCTAAGCCTTTTGAGGGTATCAATGGTTCGGGAATGCATACCAACCAGAGCCTTTTTAAAGACGGTAAGAATGTTTTCTTTGACAGTGCGGATGAATATGGACTTTCGGAAGTTGCCGAGCAATTTGTGGCTGGACAGCTCAAGCACATCAAAGCAATGGACGCCATCATCAACCCGACAGTGAACTCATATAAACGTCTGGTAGTCGGTTATGAGGCGCCAGTATACATCTCTTGGGGGCGAACTAACCGCAGTGCACTGATACGTATCCCGCGCGTCAATCCGAAGTCGCCGAACTCGACTCGTTGCGAGCTCCGTTGTCCGGATCCGATGTGCAATCCATATCTGGCTTATGCGGTGATGCTGGCGGCGGGAATGGACGGAGTGAAGAACAAACTTACCCCGCCCAAGCCGATCGAAGAATCGACATACGAGATGACATCGGAGGAAATCGTCAACCGTGGTATCGACACCGTTCCTCGCAACTTGCGAGAGGCGCTGGAGGAGCTTGCCAAAGATGAGCTCATCAAGTCGGTTTTGGGAGAAAGTATGTTTAAGAGGTATTACAACATCAAGATGGCAGAGTGGGATGAATTCAGGATTCATGTGACGGATTGGGAGAAGGAGAGATATATGGAGGTTTATTAAAGTTTATTTTCATAAAAAAGAACGATTGCGAAATCGTTTCTTTTTTTGTGTCATTCCGGGCTTGACCCGGAATCTGCGTTTTCTGGCGTTTACATTTTATCTTCGGAGATAAAAATATTCTTACGGTATTTTTGGAGCGTAATAATCGGTCCGATGAAATTAATTAATATTTAGCGAATAATACAGAAGATTCCGGGTCAAGCCCGGAATGACAGAGGATAACGCTTTGTGAATTGTAGCGACGGGATTGCCACATTGAAAGGGTACAAGATATTGTGCCCCTACAGTTCGCAATGACATTTTTTGTTACTGCAAACTCTCACATACCACTTCATCTTTATCTGAATCTAGCCGGTGGATGTCGCTGCCTACTGTTTGCATACAATAATCATAAATGGCTTGCGCTTGAGCTTGGCTGGTGAAGTCGCCGCAGTTATAAACGTTGCCAGAGCAGTTGTATGTTCCGGAAACGGTAACTGCTGGGGTTTTGGTAATAGGAGTCGTGATAGATTCCGATGCGCTTTTGTGCACGCTGCTTGCCCACAGCCCCTTTTGCTCGGTTTTGGCAGTATTCTGTGCCGCTTTAAAATCCGCTTGATATTTATAAACTATGCCGTTGTAGGTATATTCTTTGGCATAGCCTTCGACAATCATCCACTTATTGAAAAGAGTACCGCTATCCGTGTAGACATAGCGTAGCAGCCGGTCGTATTTATCTTTATCGCCGGAAACCGGATTGGATTCAAGGCGCACTTTCTTGCCAGTAAGTTTTTCTTTGGCGACGGCCGAGGCTTCGGCGCCGTAATATTCGGCTGTGGTAAAAGAGCTGATGACTTCGGGGGTGTCGATGCCGATCAGGCGGATAGTCTGATTCACTCCGTCTATGGTGACCGTGATAGTATCGCCGTCGATCACTTTATAGACGTCATAAAGTTCGGAAAGATTAGCGGTCGGAGTTTCGGTATAATTTCCAAAGTCTACGTTATTGATAGTATAAACACTGTCGTTATTCAGTCCGGTAAAATCGCTTACTAAAACTTTGCCGCCTGTATCGCCATCGGGAGTGAGGCGATAGATCGAAGTTTGCCCGTCTACGCGCACCAAGTCGGATGTCGCAAAAGAATTCATCACTGCTTGGTCGATAGTAATCAGATTTTCCCATTTGAGATGGCCATAACTTTCAAAAACTTGCGGATTTAGGACCAGTCGTTTATAGCTGTTGCCGTTCAGGTGTTTGACGATATAAACGTCGGGATTATCCGCAGTCTTGACGATGGCGCCGTCAGGGATGTCGAGTGCCAGCGCCGGGAGGGCGAGAGAGAATATTATGGCTAGGATAGCTAGGAATTTTTTCATAGTGATTGGGTTTATATGTGATTAAACTTGATTGTAATTTAACATTTTGGAGGGTTTTAGTAAATATGGAAGATGGTGAGGATTACTTCTTTGGGGTTTAACCATATCGATCGCACCTCTTCTTCACCTTGCCATCCCGAAAGTCGTACTCGACTGAGGGATCTGGGAAATGTATAAATTTCTGCGAACGTTTTCTTTATGAAAATAAGCGTATTTTTGCATCGTACTATCCCCAGATTCCTCAATCGGAGTACCTCATTTTGGAATGACAAGAACGGGGTGCTTGTCGCCACGACCGCTTAAGAGGTGTGCGGTCTGTTATGTCATGGATCGGATTAATCTGTTATAATCAGCTTATATGTAATTCATCTTAAAATATGGAAAAAAATACAACCGAGGCGGGTGGCAAGAGATTATGTACCAAGATATTCATACAAAAAATCTTAGGTAAGAGTCCGTTTACTTCTGCGGTTATCATATTTTTTATCGTGATATCGTGTCTGCTGCTAGGATTTTCCAAGGAGACAATCCAGAGATATGAAGATATCATAATTAGGAAAGGGCAGGAGCTTTTTGGTACGCAAGAGAAGATTCCGTGCGAAGATGGGTGGATTTTTTATAAACACGATGTAATAGGTATCAGTTTCTGCCATCCGGAAGAATGGGGAAACGTAATAACTGAGCCCAAAGAATCGGTTACGCGACTCGATGGTTTGTTGGACGAATTTACCAGTGAGGAAAACTATTATTACAACTCGTTTTCTATCGGCTTTGATAAGAATGAGAGTGTGTCTTTGCGGCTCTTCAATGAATCATACGGCGGTGAAAGATATCCGAATAGTAATGCGGTAAGGTACGGTTATGTTGATAACATTACCGATCTCAAGACCAGCGGAGATGTATGTGACTACAAAATGGACTTTAACTATGTCTGGGAACAGGAAGGCAAGATAAACGAGACTTGTCCGATTTGCGACGAAGGCATCAAGACCACGATTGTTGACAAGCAGGAGCGTTTCGGCAAGGAGGTGTATAGCGATATGCTTGAATCTTTTGCTTATCTGCCGCTTAATAACGGATATTTCAATCATGTGCTTTCGACTTATACTTATGGCAGCACCGTCCAGCTCGAACAGAAGTTCGATAACATAGATATGTTTTTGTCTCAGGTAAAAAGGACCAAAGAGGATTTCGAGAAGGAGAAAGCCTCGTTTACGGTTTTTGCCAAGAGCTTCAAGGCTTTTGTGCCGGAAAAGAAAGTTCAGGCGGCTTTCGAGACTCCATCCGGTGAGGATGCGAGGGTTATCGCAATTCGCAAATATTATTATCTCTTGGAGGGAGGAAAATTTGAGGAGGCTTACACGATGAAAGCTGAGGACGGCAAGGGAACCTATGAAGAATTTTTGAGCCAATACAAAGATGTAAATATCGCTCAGCCGTATGATTTCAAGAATATCGGCGGAGATGACTTTTATTTTCTTGTGCGGTATCAGGATCACAATAAACTGGAGACTAAGTATGGAATTAAGATGGCAATCGCGGATGGAAAGATCAAGACGACTTTCGTGGAACATTTCCGGGGAGACGAAGTTACTTCCGGCGCTTACAGCGCTTTTGCGGTCGAGCGTGGCAAGAGGTCGTATCTTATTTTGAAGAAGGGGGAAGTGGAAACAATCGTGGACGAGGGTGACGCGCAGTATGACAGCGACTTTTCCAATCTCGACAAAGTCAAACGTTATACCGAAATCAAGTTTTCTCCTTCGGGGAATTATCTTCTTTTCACGTATACCGGATACGAGTGGTCGGCGAGCCATATATACAATATAAATAGCGGCAAACTTTCAGAGGGATTTCTTGGTTCGCAGGTGAGTGATAATTTTGACGTTACGCCTGACGAAGGATATTTCTTTGTTTGCCGTCCAGGCGGTTTCGACAGTACACTTCCGGGGGAGGTTTATGCTTTGCCCTCAGTTGAGAAAGTTTTTGAAGCCGCGCCCGGCAACGAGGCATATGTCGATAGCTCTTGCGGATACGATGCGGATCAAAAGGCAGTCATCTTCAGCTTGAGCAGTCCTTATCCGGAGGATACGGAGCCGAAGAGTAAAGAGGTGAAATTTGAGGTGAACGAATAGTTTAAATATTAGTATAATTAATTAGTATGAAAAGTGATATTTATAAATCAGGAGGACGACTTATCCCTTTAAAATATTCCTTATTAGGACAAAGGAGTGTTCTTGAAAAAAGTTCAAAAATTAAAAAGATTATTTCATCTGGGATATTATTAGATGCTGATTTAAAAGTATTCCTTGAGGAATTAATTAGTATTAACGATAATCTTAAGGAACAGTTATGTAAGTTTAACGAACAGGCATTTTTTGATAAGAAAACTGTAGGGAACGTTATAACCAAATATGTTGAAAAAAACAAGCTTGATGAAGGAAGTTCAGAAATCGTTAAAGCCATCCAGAAAATTAAGGATGATATAACGCACGAAGATATCGTCAAGAAAAAACAAACAATAAAGGAAATATGTCAAGTATCCGATAAATTGATGCAAAAATTAGCTGATTTCAATGAAGACAAGGGGTTAGATTTAGATCTGTTTAGAGACAGAATCATATATGTGTGTAAAAGATGTCAGAGAATAGCGTGCGAAGGTAGGTTTCAGAAAAAAGAATGTGATTGTGGAGCTAAATTAGTAACCACAAGGGATGTGAGTAAAATCTCTATCTATCTACTTAGTGAAGAAGTGGAACGTTTTTTCAAGAAAGATTTATGGCTTGAGTACGGCATTGATTATCTATTGAAAAGAGCAAACCTTAGTAATGTGTTCTGTGGGTATAGTTTTCTTGGAAGTTCTTGTGTCTATCATGAGGTAGATAATTTTGCAGAAAACTTTAAGGAAAATATAAGAATTGTATGCGAATGTAAGAATTGTAAAATAGTATTGAATGATGCAATAGTTTTTAAAGAAAAGATTAAAAATCTTGGAGCAAGTCGTGCGTATTTGATTACTACAAGTGAGGATATTGATTCTGATGTCCGCCTGTTCTGTAACGCATCCAATATAATGATAATCGATTCAGTTTTAGGAAAACAACATGAAGAACTGCTTGAAATAATAAAAAAGGTATAAACTGGAGCTTTTATTATTAAAGATTGACTTTAAGAATCGATGTTATATACTTCATCTTACCGAGATGAAGTGGATGTTTTTGCGGGCAGTAATTTTGGGCAAAATCATATATACGTATGAAATTAACAATTAACAGAGAGGAGCCTCCCGATACTCACATAGCTGTGAAAAGTGAGACCTATTCTTATATGCTTCTAAAAGAAGACTATCTTTGATGTTAGTCTTTTTTTGTTTTTTAAATCAAATAATATCTTAATAAAAACGTACTAAACTTTATGAAAGCAATGTTCCGAAAACGATACTATCTCATCTTATGTTTTATACCGGCATATTTTTGCGCTATGTTATTTCGGCCAATGTTTGAATGCGGCAATGGCATATGTTGGGGGTCTGCTCCGATTCGGTGGACGTCTCTGATCGTAGATGTGGCGTTCTTTTATTTGTTTTGGTTGGTGATATTTTATGTCGTGCGGATGGTGATGAGGAAAATCATCGAAGTAACATCCCGAAAAACGAAAATCAATATGTTGTTGTTTGTGCTGGCGGTTTTTTCTGCCATAGCGACTACGTACGAAAGAGTTGAGGTGTTTAATAAAACGGAGCTGAATAATCTTTCGTGCGGATGGCCGATGCGATATCTCTCTAGCGGATATACCGAAAACCCGTTTGATCCGCCATATCCGTGGACGAATAGATGTGGCGATCTTCTAACTCGTGAGTGGGGAGACCCTCTCGATGTGCAATGGATATTTTTTATTTCTAATATAATATTCTTTTATTTCCTTTGGTTGATAATTTTTTATGGCGGTAAAGAGGTAATAGGGAAATTACGTGCTAAAGATGGATTATTTAATAACAATAGCGTATAAAACAATATGAAAAAGACAGCGAAGAAAATGATTAAACTGGGCAAGAGCCTCAGGTCGAAAATGATTTCTCCGAGCGATAAGCTGGAAGGGCGTACGGTGCTTTTGGTGAATACCGGCTCGATTCGGAAAAGATTTATCTTACAAAGACTCAAGAAGATGGGGCTTAGATTGGTGGTGCTCAATTCGGAAAAGAATTGGGCCGAGTCTTATGTTGATGAGTGGATTCTGGCAGACACCACGCACCACGCAGAGGCCTTGCGCGCGGTGCAAAAATTTATCAGAGATAATCCCAGGCAAAAGATCGAAGGGGCTCTTACTTTTTGGGAAGACGATGTGCTTTTGACGAGCAAGATTGTCGATAAATTCGGATTTATCGGGATCCCGTATGCCGTGGCGAGCGGTGTGCGCAATAAGAATCTGTTTCGGAATTTTTGCGAAGAGAACGATATCTTATCTCCCCGGCACCGGACGATTGAGGCGAAGAAGGATCTGGATTTTGTGCTGGAGAATTTTACGTTTCCGGTCGTAATCAAGCCGTCTTATGGAACAAGCAGCGCGTTTGTGGTGAAGGTGGAACGTCCGTCGGATCTCTGTGGAAAATATGAATATGTAAAAAATTCGATTTCGGAGCAGGTGGAATCGGCGCTTAGCAACGGCAGACAGATCATGGTAGAGGAATATATTGATGGCAGCGAGGTGGACATCGATGTGCTGGTGCAAAACGGAATCATCAAATTTTATTCTATTTCCGATAATAGTGCGACCAAAGAACCTTTTTTTGTGGAGACGGGGAGACTGACTCCTTCCAATCTGCCCGATGATGATCAAGAGAATATTATCGCTACAGTCGAGGAGACTCTGGAGAAAACGGGGGTACGCAGCGGTTGCATCCATTTCGAGGCCAAGCTCACCAAGCGGGGCACGGTGCCTATCGAAGCCAATCTGCGGATGGGCGGGGACGAGATGTATTCGAGCGTGAAGAAAGTGTGGGGCGTGGACCTCATCGAGGGGGCGGTAAAAATAGCGCTGGGTATCTATATCCCCAAAATAAAAACGGAAGAGTCCAAGCAGTGCGTGCTTTGCAAGGATTTTCTTTCCGATCATTCCGGGGTGTTGGTGCAGCTGGATGTCGATCCGGAGCTCAAAGAAAAAGATTTCGTCGAAGAGGTAAAGTTTTTTAAGAAAGTGGGGGATACTGTGATGGTGCCGCCGGAAGGTTACGAATATCTGGGATGGATGACGGTGTCGGGTGATAATTCTTCCGAGGCGCAGGAAAATATGGAGGAGGCGGAGAAGCTCATCGAGTATGAGGTGGCGCGTTTTCACTCGGCGTCTTTTATCGGCAAGACGGTGCGCAAGGACCCGCATTCTTCGTCAATTTTCAAGGAGACGGGAAAAAGAACCGGTAAAATTGAGAAAATCAGGAAAATGGCTCTTAAAGATCAGCGGAGTCTTCACATCGGAATTGTTTGCAATCTTTATGATCAGAATTGTTCCGGAAACGAAGTGGAGCAGGAGCTGACTTCGGTCGGACTGAATATTCAGAAGGCCCTGGAGGAGAGGGGATATAAGATCAGCTTTTTCGATTTCAATGACGTAGCCAAGGCTTTCGATGATCTGAAAAATAGTGATGTAGATCTAGTATTCAATGTCTGTGAACGGATAAACGAGTCTAGCTTGTTGGAGCCGCACGCCGCGTCTTTGCTTGATGTGCTCAAAATTCCTTATACCGGATCCAATCCTTTTACTCTGAGTTTGTGCATGGACAAGATTCGCGTCAAAAAACTTTTGAGTTATCACAAGATTCCGACGCCGGAATGGGATTATGTTTATTCTATGGAGGATAAGGTGAGGGGCGATCTGAAATTTCCGCTAATCGTGAAACCTGCTAACTCGGATAATTCTATCGGAATCACCAACGATTCGGTGGTAAGCAATCAGGAGGAACTCAATCGACAGCTAGAGCATGTGGTGAAGGAAATGGGGCGCCCGGCTCTCATCGAGGAATACATAGAAGGGGATGAATACGATGTGTCTATTTTGGGAAGAGAGGAAGACGACCTGCGAGTGCTGCCTCTTTCGCGTTCGGTTTTTGATAAGATGCCGAAGGGTTATTGGCATATCTATCCTTTTGAGGCGAAATGGGGAGAAGGTTCGGTTTACAAACAGAATATCGAAGTACAGAGGCCGGCCAAGAATATCAGTAAGAAGCTAGAGGCAGTCATCAGTGAAATCGCTCTGGATACTTACAATATTTTGGACTGTCATGATTACGGACGGGTGGAGATACGCGTGGACAAGAATAACAATCCGTATGTGCTGGAACTCAATCCTAATCCTTCCATCAATCTCACGAACTGTGTGCCGGAAGTGGCTGAACTTACTGGATTGAAATACGGCGATTTCTTGGAGGAGATCATCCGCATGGCAATCCAAAGATACAAGAACCGACCGCCGTATTATCACTTGCAGGCGAATCTGATATAGTAATGCGACTTAATCTGCGACATAATGATTCCACCCTGTTCCCCCTCACCCCGACCCTCTCCCGATGGGAGAGGGAGAAATTCCAGATGCTGTATGACTGGGTTGTGGAATAGGTTTAGCTAATTTGGTATAATTTAAAAATATATTTCAGA
The DNA here is from genome assembly GCA_028690055.1 of Minisyncoccota bacterium. GTDB lineage: Bacteria > Patescibacteriota > Minisyncoccia > JAHIHE01 > JAGLIN01 > STD2-77. The sequence goes on from JAQVBZ010000008.1 coordinate 9,644, forward strand.
TTTAAAAAAATGTTACAATTATTATATTAATATATGGACATAAAAATACTTGAAAAAGCGTTGTTAAAATCATGGTCAAGGGAAACCTCATATTATTCCGCAGAATGGAATGAATCAAATCCAGCTCTCGGTCAGTGCGCTATTACTGCGTTAATCGTGAACGACTATTTCGGTGGTGATATAGTCTGGTCGGAAGCGATATTGTCGAATAAGCAAAAGATTTCACATTATTTCAATATTATTGATGGGAAAGAAGTCGATTTGACACGTTCTCAATTTCCCAAGGGGACAATCATTCCGAAGGGAATTGAGAAGAAAAAAATTTTTATCTCAACACGGGAGTATCTTATGTCTTATGAAGGTAAAAATTCACGTTATGCCATATTAAAGGAAAGGGTGGAAGATTATTTATAGCATTAAATTATAAATAATGCTAAAAAATATTTGGAGTTTTTCGATGGGGTTTTATGGAAGATGATAATCTTCGAACTTTATATTACGTGTCATTCTGAGCGGAGCCCCCGCCTTCGCGAGGATAAACTTCGCGGAGTCGAAGAATCCCGTTGCTATGCAGGATATAACGGGATTCTTCGGATTACCTCAGAATGACAGATAATCACAGGGAATTTCCCCTGGGCTTCATGCAGAAAAATTCTTATAATCGGAAAATAAAAACTATGCAATGTTTTCATTTCGGTTTGCTAGTTAAGATTAAAAAAATAAAGGAGGTTTTGAGCTCCTTCTTCATATGAAATATTTGATTTTAACCTCTCTGTCCGGATAACGGTTCGCGATTTCTTCTTGCGATATTTTTTGTACATCCTCCATTATCATAATTTGTCTTTTTGTCATGTTCAAGCCGAAATAACTTTTCTCATATCTTATTTTTGTAATAGTTACGGTTAGTCGACTCCTTTTTATTTCGATAAAGAAATCGCTAACGAAAGGTAGCCCCCTTACGGCATTAATTTTTTCCATTATTACGGAGGCTATTTCATTTTCTAATCCCTCTTTTTCAAGTTTCTGTTTTTCTTCATTCCTTATGTTTGTAAGGATTTTACAGAAATCTTCTTTTTCTAGGGACGTGTTGGGATTTTCTTCTTCTCCCGTTTCGTGGGTAATGATTTTGTCCTCCGTCGCAAGGAGCGCGTAAATCATCACCTTGTTCTGCTGGAATTTTGCCCTGATGGATCTTTCGATTAGCTTTGCGTGTTCCGGAGAGCCGAATGCGACTCTATTTCCGTCTAATAGCCAAACATATTTCCCTTCTGCTTGTTTGGACATTTCTTTCGCTTCCAATCCAGAAAGAAGGAAAGTCCGCCAGCGGAGAGGATTTTCCGGAGAAAACTTGATTCCCTGGATCATTCCCTCAGTAGATTCAAAAAGGAATCCATCGAGTGCGAAACTTGCTTTGAAGAGATTGCTTAAGATCCTTTCATTCGGATTCTTTGATCCGCTACTCACGTTTATTGTATCCATTGATTCAACCTCTTGACGTCTTTCGTTCATTTCTTAAAGTAACTCTTGGACAGGAAAATGTCAATGAGCGGGGTTGGGGCATTAATCGCTTTTTATCGTTTGAAAATGGTGTTATAATAGAGGGGCTAAGTTATACGATAATAATAATTAAGAATATGCCGGAAAATAATGAACTTTTCGTCTTGCCATTCGATCATCGCGGATCTTTCTTGGAGGAAATGTTCGGTGTGTTGGGGGGGGCTACCGAGGAGGATAAAGAGCGTGTCAGGGCTTTTAAGAAAATAATCTATGAGGGTTTCAAAATAGCGATAGAAAGGGGCGCGGTGCCCAAGGAGAGCGGGGCGATTTTGGTGGACGAGGAATTCGGTGATGAAATTTTGCAGGATGCTAAGAAAAACGGTTATCGATTCGCGATTTGTGCTGAGAAAAGCGGGCAGAAAGAATTCGAGCTTGAGTTTGGGGAAAATTTCGCGCAGCATATCGATAAATATCGGCCGGAATTCGTAAAGGTGCTGGTCCGTTACAATCCCGACGATGATGCGGATCTCAACGAACGGCAAGTGGAGAAGCTGAAAGTCTTGAGCGACTTTTGCCGCGAGGAAAGATATAAATTGATGCTGGAGCCCCTGGTAATACCGACGGAAAAGCAGATGGAGATCGTGGAAGGCGATAAGGAAGCGTATGATCTCGAAATGCGACCGAAGCTGATGGAATTGATGATGGAAGAGATGCAGGGAGGAGGCGTGGAGCCGAGCGTGTGGAAGGTCGAAGGAGTGGAAGAGGCAGAGGACTACGAGATGTTAGTTGAGCAGGCGCATTCGGGAGGCAGGGAAGCTGACATTATCATACTGGGCAGGCATGCTGACGATGAGCAAGTGGAGAAATGGTTGGAAGCCGGCGCTAAGATGCCGGGGGTGACGGGCTTCGCGGTCGGACGCACGATTTTTTGGGATCCGCTGGTGGAATGTAAAGAAGGAAGGATCGCTCCGGAAAGGGCTTCGGAAATGATTGCCAGCAATTTCGTGCATTTCTATAAGATATTCAAGGGGAAATAATTCTAAGTGTAGAGACGTCGATTTATCGCGTCTGCTATTCCGGTTTGAAAGATTAGCTTAATGCTAGTAGGAAGCTGTTTTCTATTCATTTGCCCCCCCTCACCCTGACCCTCTCCAGATGGGATAGGGGACGTACTTACAACGTTGTTTTTGTTTAAGCACAAAACGGAATCAGATTTTTTCAGTTTTAGTTCGAAATGATTTTTGCACTTTGATAAAATTCCGATTTTTTCTTCTTCTATATCTTAAAAGGAAAGGGGGTGATTAATATGAAACTTCCAATTCAAAAGACAGAGCGCAGGAAAGAACCTATGAGTTCCGAACCGGTACCGTGGACGGAGCCGCGGGCTTTGATGGAAAAATTCTTTCCGGAGGGCTGGATGCGGTCTTGGTCCGGCTGGGACAAGGGTTTTTATCGCGAGATGGAATCTTGGATGCCTCGGGTGGATATCGCCGAGACGGATAAGGAATTCCGTATCACGGCGGATGTGCCGGGCGTGAAGCCGGAAGACATCAAAGTGGAAATCGCAGGAGATAATCTCATCTTGAGCGGCAAGAGTGAAGAAGAAAAAGAAGAAAAAGGCAAAACCTGGCATCGTGTGGAAAGGAAGAGCGGCAGCTTCTATCGCGAGTTTGAGCTTCCGAAAGGCGCGGATGCGGATAAAATAGAGGCAATGACCAAGAACGGCACGCTAACGGTGAAGATCGAGAAAAAGCCGGAAGCGCAGAGCAAGACTATCGAAGTAAAGGCCTCGGAATAATCGAAATCAAGAAAAATACCCCATGACCTGCGGGGTATTTTTGTTTTTTTGCGAGTCGTTTTTTATTGTCATAGAACCAGACAAGTTATATAATCAAGATAAGTCAGTTGTTTTTTATTGTTCTAAGTTATTAATAAAATAAAAAATAATATGGAAGAACAAAATGAAGATGTTTCAAAAAATTCCATCAAGCCGGAATTTGGCGCGGATAACAATTTCGCGACAAAGAGTGCCCCCGGTTTAAGGAGAAACTTTTTGAAATTTATGTTTTCTTTGGGTGGCCTTATTGTTTTTATTTTTCTGGTCACAGCCGTCTCTTACTGGCAGCAGCAAAACGGTGTGCGGATTCCGGGCATCAATGACAAGGGAGATATCGCGCTATCTTCTAAAGTCTCGATTGCTGCTGTAGGGGAAAACGCTTTCGGGGCTTTGTCGAACTTGTCCGCCGGCTCTTCGAATGGTTCGCGCGATTCCAGCGAGTCTCTTTCTGTGAGTGACGAAAATACGGCAGTTACGACAGGTAAAATGGTGGCGCCTGCCGCTATCCTGGGGCAGGGCGGAGGTGGTATTAGTAGCGGATCTAGTGATGGCGTGGCGGTCGATATGATTTATCCCTACGAGCCGACGTATTACACTTATGTTTACAAAGGAGAAGAGTTCACGCAGAACGAGGCAAAAATGAACGTGCTTAAACGTACGGCTGGAGTCTCTGCTGTGTCAGCTTCGACATTGGCGCGTGCACTTGATTTTAATCTTTTCGATTTGGGAAAATTGGACAGTGCCAAGACTTCTAATCTGAGCTTTTTCGAAGATAAAGAATTCGGCTATCGCACCGATATTGATCTAAGCCGTGGGGCAGCGTCTATCTATAAAAATTACGAGAGGTGGCCAAACAATTATTATTCGGATTGCAAAGGCGATTTATGTACTAATTCAACATCTTCAGTTTCTCTGACCCCATCCGACCTTCCCGGTGATGAGGAAATCATAAATGCAACGAGAGCTTTCTTGAATGATTATAAAGTGGACCTCAGCGCCTACGGTACTCCGGAAATAAATAAGAGCTTTTTGCGTTATGCCGCCTCACAGCAGCAGGTATATATTCCGGAGGAGGTCTCAGTGATATATCCGCTGATTGTGGACGGCAAGAGTGTTTATGAGAGTTACGGCGAGATCAATGGCCTTAACGTCAATTACGACGTGAGGAATAAGAAAGTTTCTTCGATGTATAATCTGACGACACACAACTATCAAGCCTCGGCTTATGAGGCTGAAACTGATGTTGCGAAGATTTTGGAGGTGGCCGGAAATATGAATGGCTCTGTTCCTATGCCGGTGCGATACGACGAAGGGGACGTGACTTACAAAACGGTTGAGATAGAATTGGACACGCCATTTTTGGGCTTTGAAATTATGTGGAGATATGAAGATAATCAGAGCTCGGAGTATCTGGCTCCCTGTTTGATTTTCCCGATCAAGAATAGCGAGGAGATAACGATGTATGGAGGAAAGAGAGTGATTGTGCCGCTGATCAGGGATTTTCTTGATCAAAGTTATGGCGGGCCGATTAGGATTATGAAGGAGGGGGTATCGGCACAGAATCATCTGCCGTAAATGCCACTAAGCCAGATTCCAGTACTATAAAAGAGGAATAGTCTTCTGATCTGGAAAAGCGGACCAAGATTGAGTCCGCTTTTTGTTCCGTCTCGTTTCTGTTAAAATGGAGAAAAGCTAATGGTTAAAAAAATGCAGGAGAAAAAGCATTTATTGAATGATTTAAAAAAAGAGCTTAGAGAAAATGCCGATGAAAAACAAGCGGTGAATTTGCGACGATTTTTCAAGACCGCCCGAGGTGAATATGGCGAAGGTGATGTCTTTTTGGGAATCAAAGTGCCGATACAGAGGGAAATTTGCAAAAAGTATATCGATTTCAGTTTGGGTTACTTACAGAAACTCCTGGACAGTAAAATCCACGAAGAGAGGTTCTGTGCTTTGGCAATACTCGGAGATAAATATCGGAAAGCTGATGAGGTGAAGAAAAAAGATATTTTTGAATTCTATTTAAAAAACGCGAAGAGGATAAATAATTGGGATTTGGTGGATCTTTCCGCGCCCAATATTGTGGGGGATTATCTTTTGGATAAAGACCGGGAAATTTTATATGATTTGGCCAGGTCTGATAACTTGTGGCAGAGGAGGATAGCCGTCCTTTCCACCTTTACTTTTGTCAGGGAGAGAGACTTTGGCGACACCCTAAGGATTGCCGAAATGTTGCTGCGAGATGAGCACGACCTGATACACAAGGCGGTCGGATGGATGCTCAGGGAAATCGGCAAACGAGACTTGGAGGTGGAAGAAAAATTCCTGCGTAAACATTATAAGAAAATGACAAGGACGATGCTTCGTTATGCGATTGAGAAGTTTGACGAGGAGAAGCGGCGATATTACATGACGGGTTAGCCCTGATCAAATAAGGAAAAAATATTTTTTATGTGCATCAAAAAAACAGGAAAAATGTTTTCCTGTTTTTTCATTCACGCCTTAGTCTTTATTCAGACTTGTCGAGATCATCGTCATATATAGGGCCGCAACTCCCACCAAGGAGTAGACGGTCTTAGTGATAAATGACATCTCTCCGAAGAGGGTTGCGACTAAGTCAAATTCGAGTATTCCCACCAAACCCCAGTTTAATGCTCCCACTAAAACTAGGATCAGGGCTAGCCAGTCTAGCATATTTAGTTTTTGCATAGTTTTGACTTAAGATTTTTTAAAGAACCTCGACCTTTATCTTTTTATAATAGAATCTTTATGTCCGCGCGTCAAATTTTTACAAATTCATAGAGATTGTTGAAAGTACATTCTTGTGCTAAAATTTTAGTGGTCGTTTATTTTTATAAAAAAATAAAACTTCTGATGGAGAAGATCAAAAAGCTTTCTTTCTATGTTTTGCGCTGGCAGCTAAGCACGCCGATCCTTTATCTGGTGATGGCGAGCTTTGATATACCGGAGTTGCAAAGGGTGGTACTGGCTAATTTTATCGGGGCTCTGGTGTTTTTCCCGATAGATGAACTTATCTTCAAAAAATAGAAAAACGAAAGAAAACAGCTTAAAGCAGCGTAATATATAATATGAGAAACGACTCTCTAATTGATTTGTGTATCGCAAAAACTGATGAAGAGCTGGTCGCTATGGCTCTGGAAAATCAGGATTATTTTGCGTACATCGTGGAGAGATATGAGAAGAAGCTGTTGTCGTATGTTATCCGTATCTCGGGTCTGTCTCGGGAAGATGCGGAGGACGTACTACAAGATACCTTCGTCAAGATTTACATCAATCTCAATTCGTTCGATAACAAGTTGAAGTTTTCTTCGTGGGTGTATCGTATCACTCATAATGAGGTGATAAATAATTATCGCAAGAAAAAAGCTAGGCCGGAAAAGGCTATGGATTTGGACGATGAGTTCCTTAATAACTTGGCGTCGGATATGAGGACAGATGGGCACGCCGATATCCAGTATCTCAAAGAGAATGTGGAGAAGGTGATGGAGAAGATGGAGCCGAAATACCGAGAGGTCTTGGTTTTGAGGTTTTGGGAGGATAAGGACTACAACGAGATTTCAGATATTTTAAAAAAGCCGATGGGTACGGTGGCGACACTTCTCAGCCGTGCCAAGGCGAATTTTCAAAAAGAGCTCGAAAGTCAAAATATTAAATTGTAAACATATATGGAAAAAGATTTTAGCAAAGAAATTCTTGAAAAGATCAAGAAAGAACAGATCAAACCTCGGTCCAAGCGTTATTTTATGCTCAAGAATTCCGTGGTCTGGTTTGTCTTTGCTATGAGCATCATTTTAGGTGCGCTTTCATTTTCCGTCATATTGCATTTTTGGGAAATCAATGACTGGGATGCTTATTATCGCGTCAACGATAATTTCTTGGCGTTCATATTTTTGACGATGCCTTATTTCTGGCTGATGTGCTTTTTGCTTTTTGTGGGTGTGGCTTATCTTTATCTCAAACACACCAGGGAGGGCTATCGTCTGGAATTTGCCAAGGTGGTGATTTGGAATCTTGTGCTGTCCTTTGTTTTTGGCAGTGCGCTTTATAGTGTGGGAGTGGGGCGGCAGGTGGAAAACGAATTGGTTAAGAGGGCGCCCCTCTATAATGACTTTCGAAAAAATCAGCAGAATGTCTGGTTGCGACCGGAACAGGGGGTTATCATCGGCAAGGTGATTGAAATCGCAGAAAATGGGGATTTTTTGGAGCTCAATGATCCACGCCAAGTGGTCTGGACTGTGAATGTAAGTGATACCGAATACTTTCAGGGGTTCGTTATCCAAAAAGGTTTTTCGATTAAAGTCTTTGGAGAGGAAGGCGGAAATCATTATTTTATAGCGAGAGAAATACGTCCATTGATGAAAGAACACGGTCCGCGGAGGATGCTCGTGGTGGAGGAGTAGCCGTCGGCTATTATTACAATTGAGCTTGTCGTATCAGTTCAAAAAGGATATACCCTCTTCGAGACGAGAGGGTATTTTGATTTAATCTAAAACAAGAAATCGGATATGATCAATCGATTGTTCGATATCTGAAATAAAAAACGAGGCACTGCGTATTAATTTATGTGAGGGCGCCTCATTAAATAATAAATAAGACAAAAGACTATGAAGAATAAGAAGATCATAGGTTTGACGGCGATGTCGTTGGTTATGGGGACCACGATCGCCACTGCCAGTGCAGACAGTCTCAGGGAAAGATTCCGTGTGCCAGTCGGTGTTTCTGAAAATATGCAAGCGGAGGCGGAAGCACTCAAGAGCGGCAATTACGACAGTTGGAAAGCGGCCGTGGAAAGCTGCGGCAACACAAAGCTGTTGGAATCCGTCAATGAGAGCAATTTTACCAAGTACGTCGAGGCGTTCAATCTTCGCGAGAGCGGGGATATGGAGGGCTCTAAAGTCATTATGGATGAATTAGGTATCGAAGCGCCACATTGGAGCGAAGGCGGCATGATGAGAGGATTAGGCCTTTTGACAGTGGATCGGGAAGCCTTGGTATCGGCAATACAGAACGCTGATTATGGATCCTGGAAAACAGTGATGGAAAAAGCTGAAAGTGATAAATCGGGCGAATATCTGACGGAGGATAAATTCAACATCATTGTTCGTGCCTACAAACTGCAGGCAAGCGGTAATCGATCCGGGGCGAAGACTTTACTCGATGAGTCCAACATTCCCGAATCCATGCTGATGTTCGGTGAAAAGAAAATGCGTGCAGGCCGAGGAGAAATGAAGGCTGCGGACGAGAGCAAGCATGAGGCGATAGAAGCAACATTTAAGAGCGGAAACTTTGAAGGTTGGAAAGCTCTTGTGGAAGAACGGGGCGGAGGCAAAGTATTGGAAATCGTGAATGCGGACAATTTCTCACAGTTTTCTCAGGCTAAACTGTTGCAAGAGGAAGGCAAGATGACTGAGGCCAAAGAGATTTTGGACGAATTGGGATTCCCTTTTCAAGAAAGAGGTTCCGGTTCAATGAAAAATCACGCTTTCGCCGGGGCTAGGAAATAAGAGTGGGGTAAATTTTACGAAAGAGAAAGAGATGGCTCGCGGAGTTGTCTCTTTTTTTGTTATAAGCAAAAACCCACCGGCGTCAGCCGATGTGTGCGTTTAGAGCGATAGCTCTCTCATAAGGATAATACTATGATTATCTGATCATCATTTCCTTACATCAATACAATCCCGAGACTGTGTCATCCTGAACTTGTTTCAGAATCTTCTTTATATTACGCATAAGCAGTATATCGTACAGCATTAACGATATATAGCGAAGATTCCGGATCAAGCCCGGAACGACAGACAAAGAAATCAATATACCGTATAACATGAACAACAAATACGATATTACAATAAACATTAAGACTCGCAACAAGTAGATTCTAATCAGTAACTATTGTTCAAATAGCGGGCGTAGATTGCCTAACATATGCTCTTGGCGTTTTATTCGGGGGGGGGTGATCGTTTGTATTTTTCGTAGTATATTTAACTTCAAACGAGCTTGGATTAAGAGATGCTCCTCTCGAGAGTGGAATCAAAAAGACACCGTATCTCTGGCTGAAACAAAAAGGCCTAAAGTATGGGTAAGACGGTATAATTTCAGGTATTTCAGTGTGATAATTTGTTGACTCGCCTAGGCCGTTCGGGTATCATGTAGCTATAATTGTAACCGAAGACCGTATGCGTTTTTCAAATAAAGTTGATTATATCGAGGAATCGTTTCTGAACAAATGGGATTCTGATATAAAATATAAAATTGCTGAGGGGGGTGACATTCTGCAATTCAATCTGGGGCAGCCCGATTTTGCTTGTCCAGAATTCGTGAAGGAGGCAATAATTGTTGTGAACGGGAGAGATAAGAATAATTTCTACAACTACACCGGAGGGACGGATGAGGTTCGAGCGGCATTGGCAGATTTACAGAAAAAAGTTTCTGGGCTTGAATACGCTAAGGAGGAAATAATAATGACCAACGGGGCCAAGGAGGCGCTATTTTTGGCCTTTGCGTCGATTTTGGACAGTGGGGATGAAGTGATAATTATAGCTCCCTATTGGCCGACATACATCGAGCAAGTGAGATTCTTGGGTGGACAACCTGTCGTAGTGAATTCTAAGGAAGATTTCAGTCTTGATTTAGAGGCGATTCGAAAGGCTGTGGACGAAAAGACGCGTGCAATCGTAATTAATAATCCGAACAATCCTTCTGGAACGACCTATAAAAGGGAGGATCTGAGGAAAATCGTGGAATTGGCCGATTTGAATGATCTTGTCATCATTTCTGATGAGGTCTATAGCTCTACTGTTTTTGATGGGAAGAAACATATTTCGATCGCAGATTTTCCAGGCGCGAAATAAAGGGCTGTTATTATCGACGGTTTTTCCAAAACACTTTCTATGACGGGTTACAGGCTCGGGTATGCGCTGTCGTCCGAGGAGATAATCCGTAACATGATAAAGGTCAAAAGTAACATCAATGGCAATACTAACTCTTTTTTTCAGATGGTCGTCGAGGAGGTGTTGCTTAATCATTTTGATGAATATCTAGCTTTTGTGGATATGACGAGAAATGAATATTTCAGAAGACGAGATTTCCTATGTGCAGGTCTTGAGGATTTGGGAATCGAACACAAGAAGCCCGAGGGAGCTTTTTATGTCTTCGCAAAGATACCCGGAAAGATGAACATGAGGTCAAAGGAATTTACTGCACATCTTTTGAACGAAACGGGAGTGGCGGTAGCACCGGGTGTATTTTTCGGCGAAAATTATGATGATTATTTCCGCGTCTCTTTCGGGTCTTCGATGGAAAGTCTGGAGAAGGGGAAGGAGAGGATAAAAAGGGCTATATAGTTCTTTCGCGTCATTTCAGAATTTGCGAAGCAAATAGTAGATTAAAATAGTTTGATAATGTTATTTTTGTGTGGTAACGGGATTCCGGATATTTCGTAGTAATGAACTTCTGGAACGACGGATGGGGGGGTAAGAGCCGGAGGTATTTGACAAAGATTTTTAAAGTTATAAAATGAAAATAAGTTAATAACATATTTATGAGTTTTAGCAGAAAGACAAATATGCATCTAGCAGCCTGGGCCACATATGGTACCGTTGGTTTTGTCTTGTCTTCTAAAGTTTTCGCATAAGATAGATTTGGGGAATAAAGCTTTGAGAGGTGAGGCAACCACGGAGAGAGGTTGTTTTTTTGTAATATCCGGGATTTTTATTAATCAATATATGTTTGAAATTCACTCGAAAAATAGAAGCCATATGATCATTGCCAAGGGTTATAATGCATGGAAGGAGCGCTTGTTTGTTTTACGAAAATATCGTTCAGAAATGAACTTGGTAAAAATAATGGCGAAAACAAACAAGCTGCTCTGAGTCGGTTGGCTTTTTAATTAAACTGTTTCTCTTGTTTTTCTCCGGAAAGAGAAGAGAAAAAGGTAGAATTAAAAAAGGAAGATAAAAATAAAAATAGGAGGAATGTACTTTGATAGCGTATAACATAGCACCGAAAGAAGGTGAAGTATGTCTAGGTCCCTGTGCACCGGAAAATGTCGACAGTCTCTTCGGAATATTTCCAGGGTTGCGGAAAGAGCTATCGTGTCGTGTCGGTTCCGTGATATTTTACAATGTTTTTATAGAGAAAGTCGAAGTCCAACAGGCGATTGTCCAATTGGAGCAATATATGCTAGAGGAATCGGAAAAGCTTCGGGTTCTCAAAAAGGTCTTGATAAAACTTGATGATCTTATCGAAACTGAATTCGAGGACGAGAAAATACCATCAGATAAGGCATTCATCGGATTCTACCCCTGCAGAGAATCGGTCAGGGAGGAATTCGGAAATGAACTTGATGGAATAGAACGGGGAAGGTTCGTCGGGTCAGTGATGCAAGGGGTATACGAAGGGAAGGTAGCTCGATATAAATCTATCGACTTCTTCTGCTTCCTTGCCGATAGAGACTCTTTCATAAGATATAAAAATAAAGTGCTTATAAAAATCCTGGATACCTGCAAGGGTTACAAAGGAATGAAGAGTCTGTACGAATTTATTAATTCTGCGGGAGGATAAAATCATGTGATCGCCGAGCTTATGGAAGCGGAGCGATTTTTTTTGTCAGCGCCGGGACTTTTGCGTGGTTAGCATCGGCGATATTTTGATATTTGACATAATATTTTATCCAGTTATAATGTTCTTGTAAGTAACAAAACTATGAATCACAACACAAGCAACAAATTTTATTTCTTTTATTTTTTCAGCCATCATTTGAGATAGGTCGCTTTTGCCGTAGTTTATAGCAAGAAAAACAGCCTGTCTCAAAGGCTGCTTTTTTATGTGCCTAGCTGTGGGTTTCGGTTCAATAAAAGGACGGAATCCTGCAAGTAGGCTCAAACTTTTTTTGTTTGTTTCTGCTGACAAAAATGGACCTTGAAAACAAAAATACAAAGGAGACTATTGAAAATGGTTTGTAAAGAGATTGATTTGACTGACATAGACCTGGAAGTAATGGATGCAAAGCACGTTGAGCGTTGTATAAGCTCAATCGTAAGGGAACTCTTTCCGAGTAGTCATGCACTGGGAATTTCTGTCGTTTCAGAAGACATGGGAAAAAGAATGGTGGTGCTTACCGGGCGCGAGGAAACGTTTGCTTCGATAAGTGACTATTTCTCTGTTGTTAGTGTAGTGGCTGGACAAAAAATAAAAATTTCTAACGAGGCAAGGGATAAGGGGATATGTCCTGATAATGTGAGGTTTTTTCTTAAAGCAATAGCCGTGCCATTCTCCGGTAGCAACGATCCTCTGAGTTATAAACTGTCTTCGGATGATTCTATCCTAACGGTTAGATGCGAGGAAGATCTGTTTGCCAAAATGAAATATTTTCTCGATAAGATAAAGATACAAGAGCAACCGCGGGTAAAAATTCAGAACAATCCGGTAGTTGCTACGGAGGTGTAAGATATGGAAGCGGTTGTCGTAAGCTCGGCAGCTAATCCTACGGAGAGGGAAATCATGATAGTCAGGAGTGGAGACGTTACTCGATTGGAAAGAGTTCTTGGAACTATTTTTGTCAAAAGAGGCCTTTCCATTTTTGAAAGGAAGCTTAACGCTCTCGAATTGTCTGAATATTGCAGGAAGAATAAGATTCTTGGGGAGGCCTTCGCTGTTGATAGGATGTTAACCGGAATCAAGGACCTTCAAGGGTTGAGGGTGATTGAGCTATATGCTAGCCCCGAAACCATGGAGGCTGTTGAAGGTTTTATGCATAAAGGGGTCTGGAAACAGTTGGAAAAAAATAAAAGAGGTAAAAAAACAAAAGTTGATGGATCTGATTTGGAATTCTTGGCTAATTGTAATAAATATTAAAAAGGCATAGCCGATTTTACAAAAATAGAAAGACAAAAAATATTGAGAATGTGGGATTTTTATAAAAAATTTGGAGGATTAGTGGGCATGGATAAACACATCTATGCCTTTTTTGTTGACAAAAATATGGACGGAGATATAATCTTATCAGGTTAAAGCTTTATTTACGAATCAAAATGCGAGCAATTAGTCCACCTTCTATTTAGCGGCCATCTGGGATAGGTGATTTTTATTGTTTTATAGATAATAAGATAGCCTGTTTAAAGAGGCTTTTTGTTTTGGCCGAAAGCTTGCGGGACTTTAAGGGCGTTGTGGGGCGAGCGTTTAAAATCGCTCTAGCAGAATTCTTTGAAAAAAATAAAAATAAAATGGAGATGAGATTTTGGCGAAAGGAAAATTTGAGATTTATTCTATGAGAAAATGTTTTTCCAGAGAAGAAGCATTGGTTGCGTTAATCTTCCTCAGTAATTTGTTTTCTGAAATGTACTGGAAAACAAAAGTTGTCGAGGGCGCTGTCGATGTTTGGGTGGTCGGATTCTTGGAGAGAGGCTCACTATGGCCTCGATCGGACGCAATAAAATTGTCTAACATCGGAATGTCTTTTGTGACTCCTGGCGATGAAGCGGATATTGCCGGTTTTGCCAAGAGTAATGGAATGACATTTCTGAATAATCGGTATATTATAGACGAAAAAAAGAAAAGGGAGTGTTTCGGAAAAGAAATTGATTCTCAATTAGCGATTTGTGGGTCATTGGAGACTAAGTCCGCGGAGTTGTCGATAGGAGTTATTCCTTAAAAACAAAAGTACAAAATTTAAAAAGGCATGGCTAGTGAAAAATAATCATAAATAGCTATGCCTTTCTTTTAAATCTATTTTGTCACTGTCAGGAAACTGGTAAAATTGAATTTGAGGTCCTGTACTCCCTTTTCCAAAATTTCCAAACCGTAGAGTGTGGCGCAGCTTTCGGGGGCTAGGACGGCGGTATCTGCCGTCAGGATGCCCTCCGAGAGATCCTTGGCGGCCTTGGCGGTGTCGTCGCGCTGTTCGATATTGGCATCGGCCCAGTTCCTCTTGATATACATCTTGCACTGCTTGATGGCCTGGTCATGGGAGGCGATGGTCTTTATGTCTTCTTTGGCAGTTCCGGGCTTTGCCAGGAGGCAGTGGATGACCGGAATCTCGAAGAGCTCCTGGATATTGAAGATATATCTGCTAATCGCATAGACGCTCTCGATGACGATACCTCCATTGGAGTTTTCGATGGGGAAGATTCCGAGGTTGATTTTTTCATTAGCAAGCGCGTTTAAAACATTTTCTACGGAAATGAGGTATTCAAGCTTGTAGCTTTCTATATCGTTTTTGCGGCAATATTCTTTGGCGGCTTGTTCGGAGAAACTTCCTATTGCACCCGAAACGCCGATTATTTTTTCTTCCATAGTTATTTTTTATAAAATGTGCCGTTGGTTCAACCATCTCGATTGAATCTGCCGTTTTGATTTCACAATTGGTTTTTATTAATTTAATCTCATTGCGTTTTATAAAAGAGAAAATAAGTAATGGGTATTGTTCCTCCTCATCTCCCCCTAATCGGGTTGAGGGCGGGCTCTGACCCTTTTTCAGTAGGAGAGGAACCGCATACGCAGGTTCGATTGACATAATTATTTATTGGCGCGTTCAATTTCTTTGTTGTAGAAAATTGATACTACCAGTCCGAACAGGATAATGATAATAACCAGATAATTCTCTAACGAACTGATCGGTGAATCTGAAGTAAGAGATTTTGCTATTAATATGATAATCAATACGTCGCCTAACACACTGAGATTGCTTAGATTATGCAATGTCGATGTTTTTTTCTTGGCGCTCGTTGTCGTGTCGTTTTCCATTTTTTTATATGAATTTATTTAATGTTATCCTCTATATGAACTCGAACTATTAATAATATCAACCTTCCTTCTCATGCTTGCATTCTTTATTAGAACAAATCTGTTTGTCTTTGGCGGCGAATGCCATCAGGCTTCCGCACTTGGTACATTTCTCGCCGGTCGGTTTTTGCCACATAGCGAATTTACATTCGGGGTAGTTGTTACATCCGTAGAAATTCCTGCCGGCCTTGGATTTCTTTTCGACAATGTCGCCTTTGCCGCACTCCGGGCACTTAACGCCAGTCGGTTTAGATATAGATTTGATAGTCTTGCATTCGGGGTAGCCGGAGCAACCTAAGAAGGCGCCGAAGCGGCCGTGTTTGACCACCATAGGTTTACCGCATTTCTCGCACACTTCGTCGGAGAATTCCTCGATAAGCTTTTTTTCGTCGCCCATCGGCTTGGTGGTCTTGCAAGTCGGATAGTTGGTGCAGGCCATAAACTTGCCGAAGCGTCCGAGCTTGATAATCATCGGCGAGCCACACGCGTCGCACTTTTCATCGGTTTTTTCTTCGGTGATGGCTTTCTTGTCGATGGTTTTTTCTTTGATCTTCAGATTTTCTATGAAAGGATCGTAGAAATCCTTCATCAATTTGCGCCAGTCCTGCTCGCCCTCAGCCACCTTATCCAAATCTCCTTCCATCTTGGCGGTAAACTCGATGTCTACTATTTTGGGAAAATGTTCGACCAAAAAGTCATTGACGATAAAGCCGATTTCTTCCGGCGCGAATCTTTTCTCTTCTTTTTTGACATAGCCGCGGTCTTGGATGGTGCTGATGATCGGCGCGTAGGTGGAAGGCCTACCGATGCCGAATTCTTCCAGCGCTTTGACCAGACCGGCCTCATTATATCTTGCCGGCGGTTGGGTGAAATGTTGTTCGGCGAGGACCTTCAACAGTTTCAATTCTTCTTTTTCTTTGAGCTCAGGGAAGGTGGTTTCTTCGCTTTTGATCGGATAAACTTTCAAGAATCCTTCGAATTTGATGGTTGAACCGCTGGAGCGCAATGTATATTTGCCGGCGGCTATTTCGATAGTAGTAAGGTCGCTGATTGCGCTTGCCATCTGTGAGGCGAGCATCCTTTGCCAAATGAGTGTGTATAATTTGTACTGTTTCTGGTCCAAGAATTCTTTGATGCTTTCTGGGGTCCGAGAAGGGTCGGAAGGGCGGATGGCCTCGTGTGCTTCTTGTGCGCCTTTGCTCTTGGTTTTGAAAACCCTCTGCTCGGCGTATTCTTTGCCGAAGTGGTTGGTGATATAATTCTTGGCGACTTCCAGGGAGTCTTTGCTTAAGTTCAGGGAATCGGTTCTCATATAGGTTATAAGGCCCACAGCGCCGCCTTGACCGAGCTGAACACCTTCGTAGAGCTGTTGGGCTATCATCATGGTTTGTTTGGAGCTGTAGCCCAAACGGTTGCCCGCAGCCTGCTGAAGCGTACTGGTGGTGAAAGGGGGCAGGGGATTTCTCTTGGTTTCTTTCTTCTCTATCTTATCGATTATATGTTTTTCTTTTTCCAGCTCTGACTTGATCTTGTTCGCCTGCTTTTCGTCTTTGATATCCAATTTCTTGAGAGCTTTCTTGTCGATTTTCACTAGCTTGGCGAGGAAATTCGCATCCTTATCTTTTTTGGAAAGGTCGGAATTGATTTCCCAATATTCATCCTTGATAAAGTTCTGTATCTCGCGCTCGCGCTCAACGATAAGCCGCACTGCGACGGACTGCACTCTTCCGGCGGAAAGCCCGTAGCGGATTTTTTTCCAAAGAAACGGTGAGAGTTTGTATCCTACCAGACGATCCAAAATTCGGCGCGCCTGCTGAGCGTCCACCAGATTCAGGTCAAGCTTACGGGGATTTTCAAGCGCGGATAAAATGGCACCTTTGGTAATTTCGTGAAAAACTATGCGCTTGTATCCTTTTTTGGTTTTGCTTTTTTCCGTAAGATCCAATCCTAAAATCTGTGCCAAGTGCCAGGCGATAGCCTCTCCCTCGCGGTCCTCATCGCTTGCCAGTATGATTTCATCGCAATCTTTGGCAATCTTCTTGAGTTCTGAGGCGGTCTTTTTACTTTTGGGGCTGATGACATATTCCGGCTCGAAGCCGTTTTCCGTGTCCACGCCCAACTGGCTCTTCGGCAAATCGCGCAAATGCCCGAAAGAAGACTTGACCGTGTAGGTCTTGTCTAAAAATTTGGAGATAGTCTTTGCTTTGGTGGGAGATTCCACGATAATGAGTTTTTTTGACATATATTGAGAAATGAGATGTTTAAATGTCTAACAACTTTTACTTTACCTGTTTGAGCGAGGGGTGTCAACCTTGGGCAGTTTGATTATCGTATTTATAGATGATAATCATATTCAAATCATTATGCCTTGATGATATTCGAAAAACAAAACCCTCTCTCCTGCGATAAAACCATCATTTTTGTCATTCCAGTAGGAATCCCTTAAATGATATTATTCGCAGATGATACCGTTTGGCCTGTAATCCTTTATTTAAGGGATCCTTACGAGGATGACAAAAATGATGGTTTTTATGAAATATAAATAGTTATTGATTCGATAATATTTGAAATGATGATAATATAACCGCGGACATTAAAAAGGAGGTGATTTTTTACAATTGATCGCTCAAATCTTTCCAGTCGGGATTTATCGATTTAATCAGTTCTTCTTTTTTATGCCTCATCCAACTTTTTATCTCCTTTTCCCTCTCGATAGCATTATAAATATATCGATGCTGTTCGGCATAGACTAATTTCTTGCAACTATATTTTTGCGTGAAGCCTTTGATAGCACCTTCTTTATGTTCCGTGATTCTCCTTACCGGATTATTTGTCACGCCGATATATAGCGTGCCACTCGAACTTGCCATAATATAAACATAAAAATCAAATTTTCTTCTTGGCATTTTGTTTTTAAGGGTAATTAGAGTCCCGAACTTAAGAATTTAAGGCCTTTTTTTATATTTTCTTGAATAATATCGAATACCAAATCAAAAGCACAAACGATTTTTTCTGCGATAAAACCATCATTTTTGTCATTCCGCTAGGAATCCCTTGGAAGAATTTCTTAATTGAAATGGTGCTTTTGCGTGACGAATAGAGTTCAAGGGATTCCTCCACTGCGTTGCGGAATGACAAAAGGGGGGGGATTGGTGCGGCAAAAAATGGTTGACATAAGTTCTGGAACGTATTATCATTGCAAATTACTAATGTAATATAAAAACGAATACAAAAAAAGGAGGTGAAAAAATAAAAGTTTCAATAAAAACGATATTGTTGCTAATCTTTTTTTTAATTTTTACTTATGCGCTAAATCTAATTCTTAGTGCAAAAGGTACGATGTGATTGGGCGGATAAAAATTATCTGATTCTATTTTTTCACATACCTCATCCCGCCGATTTCTTTTATCATTCCTTTCATCTCCATGAGAGTGAGAAGTGATGACAAGCTGGCGGTTTTTATTTGAGTGGCGATGGCCAGTTTGTCGATGTGGAGTGCTTCGTCGAATGATAGATTATTCAAAATCAGCTCTTCCTCCGGGCTGTCGGGGATTATTTTTTTTGCCTCGCGGATTTCGGGGTTTGTTTCAAAATTGAATTCTTCCAGAATGTCTTCAATCTTGCAGGCGGATTTGGCCCCCATCTTGATCAGGTTGTTGGTGCCTTCGCTATTTTTGGAATAGATACTTCCCGGTACGGCGAAGACTTCGCGGTTCTGTTCCAGGGCGAAGCGGGCGGTGTGGAGCGAGCCGGAAGTATGCGAGGCTTCGATAACCAGTACGCCTTTTGAGATGCCACTGATGATGCGGTTGCGGGCGGGGAAGTTTTGTTTGAGGGGCGGCGTACCGATGGGGTACTCGCTGATTACGCAGCCGCAAGTCGCGATTTCTTTTGCGATTTGGCGATTGGAAGACGGATAGATGCTCTTTTCATCAATGCCACTACCGAGAACGGCAATGGTTCGCTGCTTCTGTTTTACACATTGCCAATGGGCGATAGTGTCCACGCCGTAAGCCATTCCGCTCACGAGTGTTACGCCGCTTCCCGAAAGACCGCGCGCGAAATCTTCCGCGATGCGTTTTCCGTATTCGGAAATTTTGCGCGAGCCTACGATACCGATACAGAATTCGTCCGGAAGCAGTTCTCCTTTTACATATAGCATCATCGGCGAGGAAGATATCTCCAAAAGATTCTTGGGAAAGTCCTTATCATCTTGTGTCACGATTTTTATGTTTTCTTTTTCCAATTTTTGGAGTTCTACATCAGGGTCGATCTTCTTTCTGTTCTCAATGATTTTCTCTGCGATTTTCTCTTCCAATCCGGCGGCGCGGAGCTCGGAAGAATTTGCCTCCCAAGCATTTTGTAGCGAAGAAAAATACGCCCGAAGCTTGCGCAGGCGAATCGGTCCTATCTGGGGCATTAAGTTGAATGAATTGTAATACTTTGTATCGGGGCTTGACATAATAGAAAAAGTATGATAACATCCTATGTTAGTTGGACCTGCGGGTATTTTCATGCGCAGACGAGCTAAAAACAGCGCAAGATCGATATTATTGTCCACTATCCTGTTTATGAGTGTGAAAGTAAAAGCCACCCCTCCTAGGTCTTTTATGAGTAACTGCAAATCATGGTATGTTTCCTTGTGATTCACACTTTGAGCTCATAAGCAGGATAGTGTACGATAGTTAACAAAAGAAAAAGAGCTTATTTAAAAAAGCTCTTTTTCTATTGCCTTCGGCAAAGTATCGATGATGTTTTTGATCACAGCAATCTCTTCTTTGGTAAAATTTCCCAGCACATAGTTTTCTGTAGGAATTTTTCGGTTTTCGATCTGAATGCCCACACGGATCCGATTGAAGTCTTTCGAGCTCAGGGAGTCGATGATGGATTGTACACCTTTGTGTCCGGCAGAATTTCTGCTTTTTGCGACACGGAAATCTCCCAGCTTGATATCCAGATCGTCGTGTATGACGATGAGGTCTTCTATGTCTACTTTGTAAAAGTTTAGAATTTTCTGGACCGCGCGTCCTGATGCGTTCATAAAAGTCTGCGGTTTTACCAGAATGACTTTTTCACCCCCGATTTCTCCTTGGGAAAGCTCCGCTTCGAATTTTTCTTCTCGGTGGAAGGAGTCAAAATTGTAAGTGGCGGCAATACCGTCGAGCGTCATAAAGCCGACATTGTGCCTGGTGCATTCGTATTCTTTTCCGATATTTCCTAGTCCGACGATTACTTTCATAGATTGATTGAATTAAATTTAATTCAGTGTAGCATCTTTTTTTTGAATATCAAAATCCTTTACCGAGTATGATAGTGAAGTCGGCGCGCGCAGCGGCGTCTTCTTCGATTTCCGGTTTGGCGGAGAATTTTTCCATGAGGAAGCCGAGCGTTTCCGGCTTTTCAACACTTGAGGAACAATAGATACTGACGCCGCCGAATTCCGGCTCGTCGACATTGGTGGAGCTGATGATGCGGAAGCCCATATTTTCCAAGTCGCGGGCAATAGTGTTAGCGATGTCAAGCGAGCCGGTACCGTTTTCGATGGCAATGAGTGCGGCTTCTTTCTGGATGGCCGCTTTTTTCTTTTCGGGCATCTGCATATTGAAAAGATTTTTCCCCAACTCGTTGATAGCTGAGTAATCGCCGGTTTTGGTATCTAGCGTGGACCCCAGGCCTACATTGGTGCCACGCAGATATGTCTGTGTGTCGACGGTTTGTGCGGTGATATTATGGCTTTTTATTTCTTTCAAAAGCTGATAGAATCGCGGCAGTTCTTTGGGCTCGATGTCCGTCCTCAGGTTTTGCGAGAGGGAAAGGTACATATCGCCGAATGCTCCGATGTCGGCGGAAGAATATTTTTCGTATACTTTCTGCCGGAAAGCTTTGATGACTTCCTGCTGCCGTTTGATGCGGTCGAAATCTCCCATCGTGCTGTGGCGGGAGCGGGCGACTTTGAGCGCGGTTGCGCCGTCCAAGTGATGCCAGCCTTTTTTGATATAAAAAGGGTCATAGCCGTTAGTGAAATTGGGATAGGCGGGATCGTTGATGTCGTTTTCCAGATAGACGTCGATGCCGTCCACCGAGTCGATAATCTTGATGAAGCCCTGGAAGTCCAGCTGGGCATAATAGTCGATATGCAGTCCCGACACCTCTTCTATGGTCTGCTCAAGGAGTTCGATGCCGTTCTTTTCTGCCGATTTGTCACCGATTGCTTTGACGGCGTTGATTTTGCTTCTGATATTCGTACCTGTGACTTCTACATAGAGGTCACGGGGAATGGAAAGGAGCGCTGCTTCGTGGGTGTCGGGCTTGAGGCTGGCAATCATAATCGTGTCGGTGAGCTGTCCGCCGTTGTGCCCTTCGCCACCGCAGCCCAGGAGCAGGATATTTACCTGCCGGTTTTCCTCACCTTTTAATTTCTCGCTGGGATTTACAATCATATCGCTAAATTGTCTCATGACGGACATCTTGGTCTTTTGGCCCGAGATAAACATATTGCCAGTGGCAGACAGGAGATTGTAAAGAAAAACGGATATAAAAACAACCGTAAATAGGAATATGGTTGTGAAGATTTTTAAAAAAGTTTTTTTTGGCATATTTGAAGAAGAAAGTCTTGATTTGATGTTTTAATTTTACAATAAGCATAGAGATATGTCTATCTTTGCGGTACTTGCCAAAATGGAATATATGTGATATATATAACTACAATATGAAAATTGGAGGACCGTATAATGGAACCAAAAAAAGTTGATCCTTGTGCACCAGCTAACCTGTATGTTATAAGACAAAAAATAGAAAAATGTTATTGGTATTTGTATAGGAAGCTCAGACTTCTGATCCTTGCGGTCATTGTCTTGACGGTTGTTATTTGTGTTCTTTTAGTTGATTATCTGAATGCCTTATTTCAACTTTTAAAAAGACTGACCGAGCCGTTGCTTATCTTAATATTAAGCGGGTTATATTTCGGATTTAACTATTTAGAGAGCAGGAGTAAATAATTATCTGCTCATCAAATCTATTTTTAGTAATAGCGTAATAGGAGGGGGTGTCTATCAATGAAAACAAAAATCAAAAGATTTGTGGACTTACTTTTTTTTGGCTTTGTAGCTGTTATGGTTGTCCGCGGAATTGTGACGGCTATTTTTGAGGCCGTCATATTAAAAAGAATATCTAGAAATAAATGAGATTGGCGGTGAAAGTGTGATAAACGCATAACGCCGCTTTTTATTTGGTGAAGTTGTCACGCAAAAACTATGTTTGACTTAGGCCCTTAAAAGTTATATCATAAGCTCATAAAAGCTTAAAAATAATTCAATATATGGAAATAGAAAAAACAAATATAGACGGTCAGGAGGAACAGAAAACGGCAATGGGGGCAAGCATGGAGCTTAAGGACAAGAAAGTCGGTATGGAAGGCCAGGGCGATGGGGTGATGGGGGCGATTAAGAGCTTCCTCGATTTCTCTTTCGAAACGATAAGGGTCGTGATTGTGAGTCTTATCATTATTTTTGTTGTGCGCTCTTTCGTAATACAACCTTTCTTTGTGAAGGGTTCCAGCATGGAACCGAATTTTCAGGACGGCAATTATCTGATTGTGAATGAAATCGGCTACCGCTTGGAAGAGCCGAAGCGGGGAGATGTGATTGTTTTTCGCTATCCTAATGATACGAGTGAGTTTTTTATCAAGAGAGTGATCGGTTTGCCGGGAGAAACGTTGGAAATCAAAGATGGAAGTGTGAAGATTTACAATCAAGAAAATCCGCTAGGCTTCCTGCTTGACGAGAGTACATATCTGGCGAATTCAGTGGTTACAGCGGGGTCGTTGTCTGAAGAATTGGGGGGAGACGAATATTTTGTCCTAGGGGATAATCGCGGCGCGAGTTCCGATTCAAGAAGGTGGGGAAAACTGTCAAAGCACTATATCATAGGAAAAGCGTGGGTGCGGGCTTGGCCTTTCGAAAATTTTGCCGTATTCGAGTCGTTTAATTATTGAGAATAACAATAGTTCATATATCTAATCAGTAAAAAAATCATATGAACATCATAGCTATTTGCGGAAGCCCTAGAAAGGGCAACACGGAATTTGTTCTCAGGAGGTTCTTAATCAAGGCGGAAGAGTTTGGACATAAAACGGACTTGATTTTGCTGCGTGAGAAGAAAATAGGTCATTGCAACAGTTGCTTTTCGTGCAATGATGAAGGGTCCTGCAATATGAGAGACGATATGGCAGGGATTGTCGAAAGAATAATGGCGGACGATTTGATTGTTTTTGGAAGTCCCAACTATTTTAATAATGTTACGGGGCTGATGAAAGACTTTATGGATCGACTTCAGCCACTCAGAGTGGAAGACAAATTGGCCGGGAAAAAGGCGGTGGTTATTATGGTCGGGGAAGAAGGGGATTCGAAATCTTCGGCGGCAATCGCGACTATGACTTCTGCTGCGGACATTTTGAAGATGGCTAAGGTCGGGGATTTGTACCTTGTGGCTAAGAAAGCTCTGGATGTAGAGAACAATCCGGAAAGCGTACAGAAAATAGATGATTTTGCCAAAAATATTTTAAGTTAATGTATGGATGTGATAGCTATTTGCGGAAGCCCTAGAAAGGGCAACACGGAATTTATCCTGAAGAGGTTGCTGATGAAGGCCGAAGGAGCGGGGCACAAAACGGAATTGGTGCTACTTCGCGAAAAAAAGATCGGATATTGCATGGGCTGTCTCGGTTGTGATAAGAGCGGCGCGTGTCCGATTTCGGATGACATGGATGCTATTATTGCAAGTATGGAAAAGAGTGATTTGATCATTTTTGCGAGTCCCAACTATTATAACAACGTTTCGGGGATAATGAAGGTATTTTTCGATAGGATGAATGTTCTATATGGTACGGACAAATTGAGCGGAAAAAAGGTTTCAGTTATTTTTGTCGGAGAAGAGGTAAAAACAATACAGAAAGCCATCTTATCCGTAGAATCAATTGCCAATTCTTTTGGGATGGATATTGTTTGCAGTTTGTATCTCAACGGCAAAGGGCCTCGAGATATTGAGACTAATCCGGAGAGTGTGCAAAAAATAGACGATTTTGCCAAAATTTTTTTAAGTTAATTTATTGAATGCTTATGCCTCGAGTTAAAAAAGAAGAACAGCCGGAAAAGAAAGTTAGAAAAAAAATGAAGCCGATACAAGCGGTCAAAGGAATGAAAGATATTTTGCCTCCTGAGCAGTTTATATGGGAACATATTTTGGAAACTTCTCGTCATATGTGTCAGGATTTCGGGTTCGGTCGGATTGAAACGCCTATTGTGGAAAATACCGACCTTTTCAAGCGCGGTGTCGGACAAGTGACGGATATTGTGGAGAAGGAAATGTTTTCTTTTGAAACCCAAGGGGGTGATAAAATTTCTCTGCGCCCGGAGGGGACCGCGGGGGTGGTGCGCTCGTATATCGAAAACGGTATGAGCAGATGGACGCAGCCGGTAAGACTCTATTACGACGGTTCGATGTTTCGTTATGACAAGCCGCAGCAGGGCAGATATCGCGAGTTCCATCACTTCGGCGCGGAGGTTATCGGCGAGGACAGCCCTGCAATCGATGCACACGTGATTTATCTCGCTTGGAAGATCTTTCAGAAAATCGGTATCAAGGATATTTCTATCCAGATCAACAGCATCGGGTGCGCTACGTGCCGCGCCAAGTACAAGAAACTTTTGACCGACTATTACGATATGAAAATCAACAAGCTTTGCACGGATTGCAAGCGCCGATTAGAAAAAAATCCGATGCGGCTTTTAGACTGCAAAGAAGAAAAATGTATGCAGGTGGCGGCCGGGGCTCCGCAGATCATTGATAATTTGTGCCCGGAATGCAATGGTCATTTTAAAAGTGTATTGGAATTTTTGGACGAACTGGAAATTCCGTATGTTCTCAATTCTAACCTGGTGCGGGGCTTGGATTATTACACGCGAACGGTTTTCGAAATCTGGGCCGAGGGCGATGACAACGATTCTCGCCAGACAGCTTTGGGCGGGGGCGGAAGATACGACGGACTGATCGGACTTTTGGGCGGAGAGGAAACGCCGGCAGTAGGATTTGCTTTCGGAGTGGAGAGAGTGGCGGAAAAAGTAATGAAGCTCAATCTGGATTTGGAACCGAAAATTTCCAAAGATGTCTTCTTGGTGCAGCTGGGGGATCTGGCACGCCGTAAAGTTATGAAAGTTTTCGACAAAATTATTGATACGGATATCAGTGTCGGGGAGTCGGTCGGTCGCGGCAGTATCAAGTCTCAGTTGCGTATGGCCAATAAGGCGCACGCTAAACTGGCACTTATCATCGGACAGAAAGAGGCACTCGACAACACGGTTATCGTGCGGGATATGAAAAGCGGAATGCAGGAGACCGTGATAATGAATGAAATCGTGAAAGAAGTGAGAAGAATGCTAAGTAAATAAGATGAGATAGAGAATTTATTTTCTTTTGTCAGTGTGAGCTGTAGGGGGCACAATATTTTGTGCCTTTTACGATATTCCGCTAAACATTATACGCCGTTATATTTGCATAGTTGCAGGATTGCCTTCCTTGCCTCTGCGGGGATAAACTCGGAGCATCTCCTCGCAATGACAATTGTAATAAATGATACGCTAATAAAAACTAATATGGATTGTATTTTTGATAAAATCATTGCCGGGGAAATTCCCAGCAAGAAAGTTTATGAAGATAATTTTGTGTTCGCTTTTTATGACATCCATCCGATTGCGCCGGTGCATGTGCTTATAATACCCAAAAAACATATTGAATCGATAAATGACTTGGAAGAGGGTGATGTTGAGATTGTGGGCAATATGTTTTTAGCCGCGAAAAAGATTGCGTTCGATCTCGGAATCGCGGAAAAAGGCTATAAGCTTCTGGTTCGGACAGGAAGAGATGGCGGGCAAGAAGTGCCGCATATCCATATGCACCTTCTGGGCGGAGCGAGATTGCGTGAGGATATCGGACCGGTAAAATAAGGCCTATTTACCGTACTTGTCAAATAGAAATATCCTGTTATACTTAAATAAGTTTTTATATATCCTAATATCACATTGGAGGTGATAACAAATGATTGAAGTCAAGAAGAAAGACAACGAAAGCGTTGGTAGTTTGCTTAGACGTTTTTCGAGGAAAGTCCAGCAAAGTGGGCTGCTTTTGCAGGCTCGCAGCTCTAGATTCCAAGAAAAGACCAAAAGTCGTACCGAGAGACGCAAAAGCGCTCTGCGCAGGAATGAAATCGTTGCTCAAAAAGAGAAGGATCGCAAGCTGGGCAAGCTCGATGAAGAATTCAAATTCAGGAGATAGTATCCGTTTATCTTTTTAAACAGCTATAATTAAGACTTATGGAATTGGAGAGTAAAATAAAGGAAGATCTTAAAGAAGCGATGAAAAAAGGGGACAATGCTACAAGGGATGTGCTGAGGATGCTTACCTCCGATATCAAAAATGAGACGATGAAAGTCCGGAAAGAGCTGGATGACAAGGAGGTTTTGGGCGTGGTCCGTAAAAATATCAAGAGCCGCAAAGATTCTATTGAGCAATTCGTAAAAGGAGGCCGCGAGGATCTGGCTGCACAAGAAAAGGCAGAGCTCGTTATTTTGGAAAAGTATCAGCCTGTACAGATGGGCGAGGATGAAATCAGGTTGGTGGTCAAAAAGGCGCTAGTCAATTTGGATGAAAAAGACGCACAGAATTTCGGTCTGGTAATGAAAGAGGCTATGAAAGATATCGAGGGCAAAGCGGATGGAGCAATCGTCAGCAAAATTGTCAAAGAGACTTTAATCGGTTAATTGCCGTTTAAAGTTTTTTTGTGCGTGATCTTGTTGTCGGTTTGGTCTTGGCGGACTGTATGTCGGAGCCGGTCTCCAGACCGGTTTCGTAACGTTTTGATTCTATATATCAGCTTTAATCTTGGTGAGATTTATAAATAAAAAAATAAGGAATAGCTATTTATTCTCCCTCACCCTGACCCTCTCCCGATGGGAGAGGAGACGATATTCACAGATTTAATCAATGGATAAGTTTCATCTATGCTCGATAAAGTAAAAGAATTTGTCGTTGAGAGTTATGGTAAGGAGAATCTTCATCTAACGAGGACGTTGTATTGGGTTAAGGAAATGGAACCTGACGCTAGCGAAGAACTGCTTATTGCCGCTTGCAGTCATGACATCGAAAGGGCTTTGAATCTCGAATCGAAGAATAAAGAGAGATTCAACACGGAAGAAGAGATGGAAAAACATCAGACCGAAAGCGGAAAAATCATATTCGATTTTTTGGTAAAGGAGGGGTATGATTTGGAAAAGGCAAAGAGGGTGCAGGAACTTATTGCCAAGCATGAAGTCGGGGGAGACGCGGAGCAGGATATGTTAAAAGATGCCGATTCTTTGAGCTGGCTGGAGGTTAGCGCGCCGAAGCATATCGGCAAGGCAATTTTTTCGAGAGAAGAATTGAAAAAGAAAGTTGCTGCAATGCATGATAGGATTTCTTCTGGAAAGGCAAAAGACCTAGCTGTTCCGTTTTATGAGGAGGCTTTACAAATGTTGGATAAAGCATAAGAATCTCTGAAAAACTAAAAGATATTGATTGTAATATTTATCTTTTTCCCTCTAATACTGGATTCCCGCCGGAGTTTATCCTCGCAAAAGCAAGGACGGAAATTGTACAAGTTTAATAATTCACTTACAGAATTGTAATTGAAACAAATACACTCGTAATTTGTCATCCCGAAAGGCGTACTCGCCTGGGGGATCTGGGAAATATATAAACGATCGTGGACGTTATTTATAAAGATAACTTTATTATCAAATATGGCATCTTTCCCAGATTCCTCAATCGGAGTACCTCATTTCGGAATGACAAAATATATTCGGGTTTTAGGCACTAATGTGATGCAACGATAGAAGCAACAGGGGGGGGTAAAGATGGTACAATGTTATAGAACGATTTCAATATTCGAGCCTTGTTAGTTTAATTTTATATTTACAAAATGACTCTTCTAATCAGAAATTTTACAAAAAACAGGATCGGCGTCAAGAGGCTTGAGAAGGCGGTGGAAGCGGTGATTGCGGAAGAAAAAATCAAGGGCGAGGTAGAAGTCAGCTTGGTTTTTACCGGAGAAAAGAGGATTAGGAACCTGAATAAGACATATCGGGGCGTGGATCGCATCACCGACGTTTTGTCTTTCGAGGGAGAGAATGACGATGATTTTATTTCTCCGGATGGCGGCGTGTCTTATCTGGGTGAGATTTTTATTTGTTATCCTCGGGCGCAAAGGCAATCGCGGGAGAAGAAACATTCTCTCGATAAGGAAATCGATATCCTGCTCGTGCACGGGCTCTTTCATCTGCTGGGCTATGACCATATCAAAGACGAAGATTTCGAGGTGATGCATATGCGGGAAGAAAAAGTGCTTAAGAAATTATATAAGTAAAATGATCAAAATTAAAAGACTGGTCAGAAGCTTCAGACACGCCGGTAACGGTTTGAAATATGCCATGCGGGAGCCGAATTTCACGATTGAAATAACAATTGCCGCAGGCGCAATTTTCCTGGCCGCGTTTTTTTGTATCGAACGGTGGGAGTGGGCGGCGCTCATTTCGGTCACACTTTTAGTTTTGATGCTGGAAATCATAAATACGGTTTGTGAGCGGATGATCGATATTATGGTACCTCGCTCGCATCCATACGCGAAAGACGTAAAAGATATGATGGCAGGTGCGGTGCTTTTAGCGTGTTTTGGCTCGGTTGCTGTCGGATTTATAATCTTTTTTCCATATTTTGCAGCTATATTAAATATCATTTAGGGATACTTTCTGTTTTTTAAAAAATATACTATAATGGTCTTAGACCTTTGTCGCGTGTTTTTTAAGGAACTTTTCCGAAATCGGATAATAATAAAAAAGAATTATTTTTAAACAAAAGGGAGCATGTCAAAAGAAAATATCGTAATCGGACTTGACCTAGGTACAAGCCAGATCAGAACAATCGTTGCACAGATACAGGGGGATGAGTCTCGGCCGTTAGTTTTAGGTGTAGGGGTTGCACCTTCTGCGGGGATAAATAACGGAGTGGTGGTGGATATCGAAGAAACAATCAACGCTATTAATAAATCCAAAGAAGAGGCAGAGCGCATTGCCGGGGTCCCGGTTGAACATGCTTTCGTGAGCATCAACGGCAAACATATCGTATCTCAATTTTCCAAAGGAGTGGTGGCGGTTTCCCGGGCGGATGGGGAAATCAGCGAAGAGGACGTGAACCGGGTGATAAGCGCGGCGCAGGCGATTTCCGTTCCCACCAACAAGGAAATCATCAATGTCATTCCTTGCAGTTACACGATTGACGGGCAGGAGCAGATCAAATATCCGGTAGGGATGAACGGAGTGAGATTGGAAGTGAATGCACTACTTATACAGGGGGCGGCGCCTTTCATCAAGAATCTGGAAAAATGTGTAAGACAGCGATGTGGTATCGATATTGATGATTTGATCTTCGCTCCGATGGCGGCGACCAAGGCGGTCGTGTCGCGTCGACAGAAAGAGTTGGGCGTGGTGGTGGTGGACTTGGGAAAAGAGACTACCGGCATTTCCGTTTATGAAGACGGAAATATTTTAGGGGTCAAAGTGATTCCTATCGGTTCCGGTCATATCACCAACGATATTGCAATCGGACTCCGGACATCGATTGATGTAGCGGAGAGAATAAAGCTTGAATACGGCAATGCAATCCCTGCGGATGTGGCTAGGACGGAAGAGATAGATTTGAGTGAGATCGATTCGGGCGAAGAGGGTGTTTTCAAACGTCAATATATCGCGGAAATTATCGAGGCTCGTGTGGAAGAAATTTTCTCGATGGTGGATGACGAACTTAAGAAATTGGATAAGAGTGGCATGCTCCCTGCGGGCGTAGTTGTTACCGGAGGTGGAGCAAAGCTTCCGGGTATCGTTAATCTTGCCAAGAAAGTTTTGAGATTGCCGGCGCAGATCGGATACCCTATGGAGATGAACGGTATCGTGGACAAGATTGACGATCCGGAATTTGCAACCTCGGTCGGACTGTTACTGTGGGAGGCGGATGATAATGGCATTTTTGCTCCCGAAAAGAACTCGGGTATCGATTTTGGTGGTCTGGGTAAAAAGATCACGGGTATTATAAAGAATATCTTGCCGTAAAATTTTTCTTGCGAGAACCCGGAAATAAAGTTATTATGAAGGTATAAATGTATATATAAGTTTAAAAATATATGAAAGAAATAAAACCAGAACTAGAGACCTTCGCCAGGATAAAGGTGGTGGGTGTCGGGGGGAGCGGTAATCATGCTATCAGTCGTATGGTGGAGGCCAATTTGAAGGGGATTGACTTTATCGCGGTCAACGCTGACGCTCAGGATTTGCACCATTGTAAAGTGGTGGAGAAAATACATATCGGGAAAAATCTTACCCGGGGGTTAGGTGCGGGCATGAATCCGGATATCGGACGCCAGGCGGCGGAAGAAAATAGAGACGAAATCCAAGAGGCACTTAAGAATGCGGATATGGTTTTTGTGACTTGCGGGCTGGGCGGAGGAACCGGAACAGGAGCTGCGCCGATCATCGCACAGGCCGCAAAAGATGCGGGGGCTTTGACTGTGGCGGTAGTGACGAGACCTTTTGCTTTCGAAGGAATGCAGAGGAAGAGGATTGCAGAGGCAGGTTTGGCTGCGCTGAGAGAGAATGTGGATACGATCATTACTATTCCTAACGATAAAATTCTCCAAGTCATAGATAAAAAAACTCCACTGCTGGATTCTTTCAGAATAGTGGACGATGTACTGCGTCAAGGAGTGCAGGGCATTTCCGACCTGATAACTATTCCCGGAATAGTTAATGTCGATTTTGCGGATGTGAAAGCTATTATGCAAAATACCGGACCTGCACTGATGGGAATCGGACGAGCCTCGGGTGAGAACCGGGCAGTTGATGCCGCTAAACAGGCCATTAACAGTCCTCTTCTGGAGCTTTCCATTCATGGTGCGCGCGGCGTGCTCTTTAATATCAGTGGCGGACTCGATTTGTCTATGATGGAGGTGAACGATGCGGCTCAAATTATTACCGAATCGGTTGATCCGGATGCGAAAGTGATTTTTGGAGCCATCACAGACGAAGACCTCAAGAAGGGTGAAATCAAGATCACGGTCATTGCCACTGGATTTCAGGCACTGGAACCTTTGCGCGAGAGAGAATTTGAGAAAATTTTGGATGAGGTGGAAAAGATAAGCGCTTTTACCGTGCGCGAGACAGAGGTAACTCCTCGTGAGGACGTTTTTCGTCCGAAGGAACCGATAGTTGCGCCCAAGCCAGAGGCATCGAGTTTCTCCAAGAAAAATTTATCTTCTTCGATTGCTGATGTTTTCCGCAAAGATCTGAAGGAAAAAGATAAAGAGAAAGAGGAAGAAAAGGAAAAAGAACCGGTGAAGGAAATAATGGTAGAAAAAGTAGAAAGACGAGAAGAAGCGAGAGCTGAGAAAAAAGAAGAAGATCAATCTTGTAGCAATGAACCTTCCCCCTTTTCTAATACAGCGCGTGAGAATCCGACTGCTAATTCTTTTGAGAAGAAAGAGTCGGAAGTGAGCCGAAATTTCCAATCACAAACTCCTGTGCAGAGGTCTTATACCAATCCTACTCCCAACCCTACTATTAGCAGGAGAGAAGAGAATACGCAAAAACCGTTTTCATCGAAAATCAGCAATATTAAATATAATGACGAGTACGACATTCCTGCATTTTTGCGAAAGAAGATGGATAAAAATAAAAAAGAATCGAATTAGATTTTCAATAGTGTAAAAAATAAACAAAAATAAAAATTCTGCCCTTTAGGAAGTTATGTCTTTTCTTTTGCTCTATTTCATATTAAGGCAGTTTTTTTGTTTGATGAGGACCGGATTTATACTTGAGTTCTAAGGAAATTAACAGTAATAAGTTAAGAAGAAAAATCAATGGAACCCCAAAAGATAAAAGTCAGGCAGATAAGAAAAAGAGACGGACGTGTGGTGAAATTTGATCGAAAAAAAATAGTAGAAGTTGTGATGAAAGCTTTCAAAGCGACGGACGAAGGTGGCCTACGTAACGCTCAGGACTTGGCACGCAAGGCAGCGCATGAAATCAACAAGCGCTTTACCGTGCGTAACGGCGGTGGCAAGATGAAGGCGGAAATACCGACAGTGGAAGAAGTCCAGGATATCGTTGAGGACCTTTTAATCCGCGAGAATTATTTCGATACTGCCAAATCTTTTATTATCTATCGCGATCAGCACCGGCGGCTGCGAGAGAACCAGGATATTCTGAAAAACTCCGTGGACTTGGTGGACGACTATCTGACTGAGATGGACTGGAAGGTCAAAGAGAACAGTAATATGTCTTATTCTTTGCAGGGGCTCAATAACTATATCGCCGAAATTGTGACTTCAAAATATTGGGTCGAGAAGATTTATCCGCCGGAAGTGCGCGATGCATATATTAGCGGGGATTTTCATATCCACGACCTGGGATTGCTGGCGGTCTATTGCTGTGGTTGGGATTTGAAAGACCTACTGACTCGTGGGTTCGGTGGCGTGCGGGGGAAAATCGAGAGCGGGCCAGCCAAACATTTCCGTTCGGCTTTGGGACAATTGGTCAATTTTCTTTACACTTTGCAGGGCGAGGCGGCCGGAGCTCAGGCGATTTCTAATTTCGATACATTGCTTGCGCCTTTCATCAGATATGATCAGCTTTCTTATCGCGAGGTGAAACAGGCTATGCAAGAATTTCTTTATAATATGAATGTGCCGACGCGGGTGGGGTTCCAAACGCCCTTCACTAATGTCACTTTGGACCTGACCATCCCTTCGACTTTAGCGGAAGAAGCGGTAATCATAGGTGGACAACCACAGAAGGAGCAATACAAAGATTTTGCAGATGAAGTGAGCATTTTTAATAAAGCTTTCGCCGAGGTGATGTTGGAAGGGGATGCTAGCGGACGGGTGTTTACTTTTCCTATCCCGACCTATAATATTACCAAAGATTTTAACTGGGAAGATCCCAACTTGGAGCCACTCTGGGAGATGACGGCTAAATATGGAATTCCTTATTTTTCCAATTATATCAACAGTGATATGAGTCCTGAGGACGCGCGTTCTATGTGTTGCCGTTTACGTCTCGATAATCGTGAACTTCTGAAGCGTGGAGGAGGACTCTTCGGAGCCAATCCGATGACCGGTTCGATCGGAGTAGTTACGATTAATCTGCCGCGTATCGGCTACACTTCCAAAAATAAGAAAGAATTCTTTAAAAAACTGGAAGAGCTGATGGGTTTAGCCATGGTGAGTTTGGAGATCAAACGTAAGACCTTGGAAAATTTCACAGCCAGTGGGCTCTATCCATATTCGAGACATTTCTTGGAGAATATCAAGTTGCAACGCGGCGAGTATTGGGGTAATCATTTCTCGACTATCGGTATTATCGGTATGAACGAGGCTCTTTTGAATTTTTTCGGTCCCAAGACTAATATTGCAACGGCGAAAGGGTCGGCTTTTGCAGAAGAGATTCTGAATTTTATGCGCGATACGATGGTCAAATATCAGGAAGAAACGGGCAATATGTACAATTTAGAGGCGACTCCGGGTGAAGGAACTTCTTATCGTTTGGCCCGCAAGGATATAATCAAATATCCGGATATCATCACGGCAGGAGGAGGAGAAGCGGAAGCGGTGTAAAAATCTATTTGATTGAAATGCTTTTACTTGTTTTATATTATCAGTCCAGTCCTTGCGACTGGACTTTTCATTACAATCAAGAACCCACCGGTTCTGTCGGTGCGTGCGTTTAGAGCGATAGCTCTCTCATAAGGATAATACTATGATCATCCGGTCATCATTTCCTTACATCAACATAGTCCCGAGACTGTGTCATCCTGAGTTTGTTTCAGTATCTTCTTTATATTACGCATAAGCAGTATATCGTACAGCCAGATACCCCCGTCGTTTTAGTAGAGGGGTATGATCATTCGGTGCGAAAAAGGTCTTTGCTTCGTGATGCAGTGACAAAAAACGGTATGGTGGTATAATTAGACTGATGGAGGGGGGCATATTGAGATAGTTCCCGAAGAGAGATAACATTTTTAACGGAGGGAAGGTGCTATTACTCATCTTTTTTTGTTGTCAAAAATTTGATGGCAGCTTTCCTTGATCTGTTAAAAAAATTAATATGAATATATGCTGATTGGCGGATTACAAAAATTTACGGCACTGGATTATCCCGGTAAGATTGCGGCGACGATTTTTACTGTGGGATGCAATTTTCGCTGTCCGTTCTGCCACAACGGGGAGATAGTGGAATCAGGGGCGGAGGCCGGGTATGAAATGATTGATGAAAAAGAGGTTCTGGATTTTCTAAAGACGAGACAGGGCGAGCTGGATGGGTTGTGTATAACTGGCGGGGAGCCGACGCTTCAAAAAGATCTGGCGGATTTTATTATGAAGGTGAAGAATCTGGGGTTTCCGGTGAAATTGGATACTAACGGGGCGAATTATGCGGTGGTAGAGAATCTGGTAAAGAGCAATCTCATCGATTATTTCGCTATCGACATCAAAACTGCTTTTCATAAATATCATCGGGTAGCGGCGCCGAA
The DNA here is from genome assembly GCA_028690055.1 of Minisyncoccota bacterium. GTDB lineage: Bacteria > Patescibacteriota > Minisyncoccia > JAHIHE01 > JAGLIN01 > STD2-77. The sequence continues at coordinate 44,436 of JAQVBZ010000008.1, forward strand.
AGGGGGGTCACAGGAAATACTTAAAAGCTTGGAGCTTATCATAAACAGTGGGATTCCCTTGGAATTGCGTACGACAGTTGCGCCTGGTATCGTCGGTCCGGAGGATTTTGACGATATTATCCTTGCTATATGCGAGAAGAATCCAAATATTTTGCCTCGTTTGTGTCGTTATAGTGTACAAGCCTTTCGCCCGCAGAAATGTCTTGATAAAGATTATGAAAAAGTTTATCCTTATGAGGACAGTGTATTGGAAGAAATTGCGGTGAAGCTGCGAGGATATTGTTTAAGGGTGGATGTGATTAAGTAGGGATTTTAAAGTTTTATGTGTGTCATTCTGAGGTAACACAACGAATCCCTTTGCGATATTTCACTCGGCGATATATACTGTTTTAATAGCATCATTACAGAATCTTTTGGATTACCTCAGGATGACAGGGTGAATTTAAGATCTAAATAATAGAATATGAAATTTTCTTGCAAAGTCATAACTCGTTCTTCCAAGAATGAAGTCTTGGGCATAGAGAAACTTTCGCGGCTCGGTTTTGATTTTGTGCATAAAGATCAAGATATGCCGGAAATCAGGATCTACACCAAGGCGGTGCCGATAGATGGTAAGGCCAACAAGGAGGTTATTAATCTTCTCTCCGAGGCACTGGGGATAGCCAAGAGCAAGATCAGGATTTTGAAGGGCGAAACTTCGAATAAGAAAATAATCGAAGTCGATGACTAGGGATAAGAAATTCCTTTTGGGGGAATTTGCGTTTATTGTCGGGATAATTTTGTTTCCTTTTTGTAAAATCGATTTGTGGATATTGTTTTTGTTGGCGGGACTTGCGGTCTCGTTTATTTTTTCGTTTTCTAATGAAAAAAACAAGATAAGTTGTCTGGTTGTTCTCTGTTTGATCGCTGGAATAGCCCGTTTCGCGATTTTTGAAAAAGGCAGACCGAATGAAGGGGAATTGCAATCGCTGAATAATCAAAAAGTACGGCTCGAGTGTGAGATTGTCGGTTATCCGGAGATGAAAAACGGTGGTCAGCAGATTGTTTTGGAAGTAAAAGATAAGGAAATCTTTAATGGTCACATACTGGTGTTCACAAGCGCCTATGGGGAATATAGTTTTGGCGATACGGTGAATTTTGAGGGGGTCTTGAAGATTCCGAAGAGCTTCGAGGACTTTGATTACAGGAAATACTTGCGTGGAAAAAATATTTATCTCATATCTTATTATCCGCAATTGAAGAAGATTGATAGTGATAGGGGATTTTACGGGGCGATTTATGATTTCCGTAAACGGGCAGATAGGAAAATAAATATGACCCTTCCTTCGCCAGAAAGCAATATTGTGAGTGCGATGACAATAGGAATGAATTCGATGGAGATAAAAGAGGTAATGAAAAATTTTAATCGGACCGGCACCAGTCACATTATCGTCGTCTCGGGCTCGCACATGGTGGTTGTTGTCGCTATCTTGATGTTTATCCTGCTCGGTATCGGGGTTAACCGGGGTAAAGCATTCTATCTGGCGACTTTCGGGATATTTTGTTTTGTGATCTTGAGTGGTTCGGCAGCTTCGGCCGTTCGCGCAGGGATTATGGCTTTTGTTTTTCTTTTGGCAGTCAAAGTCGGGCGAGGCGGTGACGCACTGCGGGCGCTAATTTTCTCTGCCGTAGTGATGATTTTCATTAATCCTTATATTTTGACGGGCGATGTCGGATTCCAACTTTCCTTTTTGGCTACCTTCGGGCTGATTGCGATTCTACCCGTCTTGCAAAAGAAATTTCAAAAATGGCCGGAATGGGGAGGGATAAAGGATATGTTTTTGATAACACTTGCGGCGCAGATCGCGGTTTTTCCGATTTTGATAACGAATTTCGGACAATTTTCACTGCTTTCTTTCCTGGCGAATATCCTTATCTTGCCGACAGCGCCGCTTTTGATGGTGGGAGGATTCCTTCTGATTTCCGTAAGCTTTTTGAATATGTTTGCGGCGAAAGTGATCGCTTTCCCCCTCTATCTGCTGGCGCATTACGCGATAGCGGTGGCTGATTTTTTCTCCCGCACGGACTGGGGGATGATAAAGTTTTGAAATGATGCTTGGTCGGACGAAGTTGTGATTTAACTTCAATTCATTCTTCTGGTTATTCCATCATTTCGTCTACCATCCTTAGACAAGTTTAATAATTCACTGACAGGATATTAATTGAAAAGAATGCATCCGCGATTTGTCATCCCGAAAGGCGTACTCGCCTGAGGGATCTGGGAAATATATAAACGATTGTGAATGTTATTTATAAAGATAACTTCATTATTAAGTATGATATCTTCCCTAAGATTTCGGGATGCAGAGGGCACAAGATATTGTGCCCCTACAATTCGAGATGACAAAATATATTCGGTTTTTAAAGAAAAAATTAACTATTTTGTTAAAAGCGTCAGTTAAATATCTAACTTGTTCAATCCTTGTACAAGGACGATACAATCAAATTTTCTATTATGTTATATTGATCCAATCTATGATATAAATAAATTATGAATAAAAGACAACTATATAACATAGTCCTTCTCGTGATACTGATTCTTTTCGTAATCATATTCCTTTATTTTGCCAATGATTATGTTGGAAAGGTAAAGGGTGTCAGTGAGCAGCAGGATGACGTGGCAAAGATAATTTTTTTGGACGTGGGGCAGGGTGACGCAATCCTGATACAAGAGGGCTGGACGCAGATACTGATTGATGGTGGCAATGGGCAGGACATTATGAATCGGTTGGGGGAGTTTATGCCGATGGGGGATAGGAAGATAGAATTCATGGTCGCGACACATCCCGACGAGGACCATATGGGCGGACTTATCAAGGTGCTTTCGCTCTATGAGGTCGGAGAAATCCTTGAGTCGGGCATCGATTGCGATAAGGATTTATGCGAGAAATGGGAGGAGCTTATTGCGGCAGATAATATTCCGGTTGTGGACGCAAAATTGGGGCAGGAAATCAATTTCGGAGAAGACGTGGATATTACGGTTCTGTACCCTTTTATGGAAATAGCCGGCGAGGAATTCAAAAATACCAATGACGCTTCTTTGGTTCTGAAAGCAGTCGTTGAGGATAGAAGCTATCTTCTGACAGGAGATACGGAAAGTAAAGCCGAAAAAGAACTCGTCGCAAGCAATCTGGATTTGAGCGCGGACGTTCTGAAAGTTTCGCATCACGGCAGCAAGAATGCAACTTCGGCGGAATTCCTGCTAGCGGTCAGTCCCAAGCAGGCAGTCATTTCGGTAGGCGAGAATTCTTACGGGCATCCGACGGAGGAAGTTTTGACGAGACTTCGTAATATGAATATCGAGATTTTTAGGACTGATGAAGTGGGAAGTGTGAGATTTTGATTATTATAAATTCTAATAAAAAATCGTACAAATATGGAAATTGTACGATTATCATTATTTATTTTTATTTGAAATATGCTTCTGAATTTTTTTGATAATATGGTTAAAGTTTAAACCAATTCCAAAAAAATTTGGTTTTAATTCTAAAGCATCTATGCTGTCGTTATCTTTTTTGTCTTTTTGATAACCGACAAAATCATCTAGTCTACTCGGAATATTACCGAGATCCATTAAATCGACCGCCATATCTCTTACCTTACAATAAACCTCTTCGGTTTGTCGGAATATTGAGCTTCCATAGTCTTTTTTACCATATGGATAATCGGAATTCCATATTTTACCAATTCTTAAATTTATTTCAAGCGCGGTTTTGCCAATTCTTCCAACCCGTGTGCTATGGTTTGCCTCAACTCCGTTAGGTATACTTTGCTTAATAGATTCAAGCTCTTCTTTCGCTGTTTTGAAAAATTTTAAAGAATAAGCAACGGCGTCTTTAAATCCTGAATAAACATTATCGTTCCAATAATTGTTGTCAGTGTTTATTTTTTGTATTTGTTTTTCCGTAAAAAGGATTGTGTCATCTAAATTTATACACCAGTCATTAAGATCCTCTATTATGCTATTCAAAGTTTGATGAGAATAGTCAGTAGCTCCTGCTATGTCGTCTCTACTCATAGTTATAGATTAATAATTAGTTGTTTCATTTTATAATAGTCTAGCACTTATTTCCTGTATAACAAAGAGGAGTATCAACTATGATATTTACTTATCACGTTTTTTCTGTTAAGATTCATTTGTAAAAAACCTAATAAAATAAAGTAAAAAAGTATGATGGAACGAACATTAATCCTTATCAAGCCGGATGCAGTACAAAGAAGCCTGCTAGGGGAAATTGTCGGTAGATTTGAGAGAAAAGGATTGAAAATCATCGGCCTTAAGATGATGGAATTACAGGATGCCGTTTTGGAAGAACACTATTCTCACTTGGTTTCAAAACCGTTTTTCGGGACTATAAAAGATTTTATGAAGAGCACTCCGATTGTGGCGATGGTTTTGGAAGGGGTTGACGCAGTGGACGCTGTCAGAATAATTGTCGGTCCGACCAAAGGGCGCGCGGCTGATGCAGGAAGCATCCGTGGGGATCTCAGTATGAGCATCCAGACCAATTGTGTGCACGCTTCTGATTCGATAGAAAACGCCAAGGCGGAAGTTGCAAGATTTTTCAAGGATGATGAAATTTTCTCTTACCAGAAGGTTGATCTCGCATTTGTATATTCTGATGACGAACTTAGCCAATAATTTTTATAGCAAATGTATCTAAAAAGGCTGGAAATCTCGGGGTTCAAATCTTTTGCCAATAAGACGGTGCTGGATTTTCCGCACAATGTGACTTCTGTGGTCGGGCCGAATGGGTCGGGCAAGTCCAATGTGGCGGATGCTATCAAATGGGTACTGGGCGAGCAGAGTATGAAGAGCCTTCGAGGCAAGAAAAGCGAAGATATCATTTTTAACGGAAGTGATAAGAAGACAAAAATGAGCGCGGCTACCGCTTCGCTTGTTTTTGATAATCGTGATCGCAAGATGCCCTTGGATTCGGATGAGGTTGTATTAACGCGCAAGCTGTTTCGCAACGGTGAGAGCGAATATCTTATTAATAAGGACAAAGTACGTCTTGGCGATATTATCGACCTCCTGGCCCGTTCAGGCATCAGTCAGAGGGGGTACTGTGTGATCAATCAAGGTATGGCTGATTCTATTCTGGTAGCAAGCCCGGCAGAGAGGATGGTAATTTTCGAGGAGGCCACAGGAGTGCGAAAATTCCAGATCAAAAAGGAGCAGACCGTCAAAAAGCTGGAAGCTACACGAAAAAATCTGGACCGGGTGACGGAACTTTTGATTGAAATCGAGCCTCATCTCAATCTACTCAGACGACAGGCGAGCAAAGCGGAGAAGCGGGGCGAAGTGTCGGAGGAGCTACGGCGTGAGCAGACGAGCTATTACGACCATGTCTGGCAGGACCTCATACGCGGCAATGCCGGGTACAAGAAAGACGAGTCGACTTTGACGGCACAGATTGAGAACGGCGATAAGGAAGTGGAGCGGATAAAGAAGGATTTGGCGGAAAACAGCGTGGACAACGAGTCTTATAACAAGGATTTCGAGGATTTGCAGAAGAAATCCAACACGCTTCAGCAAGAACTGAATGATTTTCAAAGAGAAATCTCTATCGCAGAGGGAAGGATTGAAATCGAGCGGGAGAAAATGGAAAAAGCCAAGCGTCCGGAATTCAAGCCTATTAATCTGGGATACGTTAAGGAAAAAATAGCAAAAATTATCAGCTCTTACAATGTTTTCGTGGAAAAGATTGCGCAGATCAAGGAGATGTCCGAGCTGGATGAGGTTAGAAAAGAAACTTCTGAAGTGAAGACGGAAATAGACGCGCTCTATTCGGAGATACAGCAGGGAAGAGTATGTTTGAAAGGTGAGGAGAATTTTGACGACACGGATTTGTGCAATTTTGAAAAGGCTAAAGAGGAAGTCTCGATCAAGGCGGAGCGGATTCGGAAAGATTACGATGCGGTGCGCACGAAGGTGGCGGAACTCAATCGCAGTGAGCAGGAGAAGCGACAGGCGTTTTTTCATCTGGAGCGGCAGTTGCAGGCGTGTCAGGACGAAATCAATCGCGCCAAAGACAATCTTAATCGTATTAATATCGAGGTGGCCAAATTCGAGGTCCGCAAGGAAGATCTTTTGAATGAAATCAAGGATGAGTTGGGAGAAGGGGTGGCAATTCTTGTTAAGATAAAAGCTAACGAGGATATCGAAATTCAAGATGATCAGGGATATTTCAATCGCGAAGGGGCGGAGCTCAAAATTCGCCGGCTCAAGAATCAGATGGACCAGATCGGAGGCATCGATCCGCTGATTATGGACGAATACAAGGAAACCCAGCAAAGATTTGAATTCCTTTCTAGCCAGTCTCGAGATTTGGCGGAGGCATCGGAGTCGCTCAAGCAAGTGATTGCCGAGCTTGATGAGAAGGTGGAAAAAATGTTCAAGGTGTCTTTTAAGAGTATCAACGATGAATTTAATAGATATTTCAAGATTATTTTCGATGGAGGAAAAGCGGAACTATCCATCAAATATGAAACGGAAAATAAAGAAGAGGGGGTGGATGCCGAAGGCGAGTCGTCAGCGGAAGAGAAAGAAGCGACTAAGGGCAAGCCTAAAATCGCCGGTATCGAAGTCAGTGCCATTCCGCCAGGAAAGAAAATCGGCAGTCTCAATATGCTGTCCGGAGGGGAACGGGCTCTTACTTCTATCGCTATTCTCTTTGCCATTATCGCGCACAATCCGCCGCCATTCTCTGTGCTGGATGAAATAGACGCGGCGCTGGACGAAGCCAACTCTTTCCGTCTGTCGCGTATCATCAAGGAAATAGCAGACCGTACGCAGTTTATCGTTATCACTCACAATCGCGAGATGATGGCTCAGGCGGACGTGCTGTACGGCGTGACGATGCAGGATGATGGGGTGTCTAAAATCGTGTCGGTGAAGCTGGATGAGTTCAGCGAATGAAGCTATGCGGTAAAACGGCCCTTAGGGGCCGTTTTCTTGTATTTTTATAGCAGTATTGACATTATGTTCATTTTATGCTAGAGTGCGCCTAGCAAGCTAAAAAAGGAGGGTCTTGATGGAATCAAAGACAGCAGAGGAAGAAATTAGTGGAATAAACCCAACGGAGGTTGGGTCAATGGAGGATTTTTTCGCTAGGATTGAAGAAGCGAAAAAAGAGCAGGAAGAAGCGAAAAAAGAACAGGAAGAGAAAGCTGAGGAAAAAAAACAAGAGTGGATAAAAAAAATAAGAGAGGCTGTGTCCAATATTCAGTCCAGCTTGGATAAGGCAACGCGTCTTCGGTTTGCGGAAACCGGATCGCAAGTTGGAGGGAGTGAGGCTATCGTCGTTCCTGATGTAGAATTTCCCTATTTCACAGAGGCTAGGGCTTTTGTGCAAAAAACGGAAAACGAAAAAAGCATTGCCCGTGAAAAGGGCGTTGAAATGATTATCACTTATGAAGCCATGGGAGGGGTGTTAAACGTGATATATAGAAATACTAGCTACAGAAGGTGAGAATAAATAATCTCATCTTTTTTATTGTAATTAATGCGGTTTTTCTTGATAATTAATTAAAAAAAAGAAACTGGTTTAATAATGAAATAAAAAATTGAGAATCATCTAAAAATGCAGTAAAAAAATAATTTGGATGCTATTACTTTATGAACCATTTATTATCACTAAGGCATTTTTTGATTGCGGGAAAGTGGTATTGGCTTATCGGATTTTGGATAAAAAATGTAGTTTACGCAGTTGCTTCAGCCCTTGACGAAAATCAAAGAATGCACTAGCCTTTCTTGGAGTGAGGGGGTATGAGGTGTAAAAGATGAAAATGAAACCAGCCATACCATTGGTAATACTGTTTTTGCTCATCCTTTCGATATGAACATGCAGTGCTTCCAGCATAAAAGAACAGATAGATAGCGATGAACACAACGAGAATGTAGATCTCATTGTGGTGACATTCATTCCTGATGAAAAGTCACAAGAAACAATGAAGATATCAGAAGAAAATGAAAAGGTGATTCCGGAGTTTAGATATAAAAAAACGTCTAAAAAGGAATTTGCTTTCCAGCCCGGTTTAAATAGACCGGAAATCGGGAAGAAAAGGTACCTGTTTGAGTGTACCTTAACAAGCAAGTTGGATGAGAATAAAAAAACATATGATTTTTATGTCATATCCACTCCCAATGGGGTAACGACAATACGACGGGGGTGATTCTTTGGAAGAGTTGGAAGGGGAAAATTTTCCCCCTTATTTTTTTTCAATTTGACATAAGGTCGATTATAAACTATTATAGTTAGGTATTAAATAATAATTTTGGATAAAAAAATGTTAAGAATCAGACTTAGTCGCGGCGGAAATAAGAATAACGCTCAATTCAGAATCACTGTTGCCGATGGACACAGAGCTCCATCAGGCAAATTTATTGAAATATTGGGTCATTACAATCCTCACACCAAGGAAAAAGTTTTCAAAGGGGAGAGGATCCAACACTGGATTTCTAAGGGCGCTCAACCTTCCGCAACTGTGCATAACTTATTAGTAGATGCGGGAATAATCAAAGGTGCAAAAGTTACTTCTTGGACACCGAAAAAGAAGGACGTGGCAGAAGCGGGGAAAAAATAGTAAAATAAGCTATAAATAGTAGGCAAACAAAATCAGGCGTGAGAATAATTGACTCAGTGTGGCTGTGGATAACTTAGTAGAAATTTGATTTGACAATGAATCCTGCTGCTATATAATAGCAGTAACAATTATGAATGCGGTGGATTAGTCTGGCGCAGAGTTTCTATAAGCACGGTCGACAATTTTAGTTTACCCAGACTCTTTCAATAAGCGTAGACAAATAATACGGTTGAAAGTTTTATTTATTCAAGAAGGAAAACAGATATGAGCAATGTATCAGACCAAGAATTCGTAGAATTCGTAGTAAAATCCATCGTGGATCACCCAGAAGAAGTCAAAATTGACCGTACAGTTGATGAAATGGGGGTTCTAATCTCTCTTCGTATCAGTCCGGAAGACATGGGTCAGGTAATCGGAAGACAAGGATCTACTGCCAAGTCTATCAGAAATCTTCTGAGGGTCATCGGAGCCAAGAACAACGCAAGGGTTAATTTCAAAATTGTCGAACCTGAAGGTTCTACGAAACCTGAACCAAGACAAACTAAAAATGTCGAAGATGTAGTCGGAGATTTGACTCTATAGAAATATCGTTGAATTCAAATAAATGAAAATGCGCCTAAAGCGCATTTTTGTTTATAGAATGAAGACGATGGACTTTGTTTTTAATCCGTGTTAGATTATTTTTGTAAGCAGTAAGAGATGAATATGCGTTTCGATATCATAACAATTTTTCCGGAAATATTCGAGTCGTATTTCAGCGAGAGTATTATGGCGCGCGCGCAGAAACAGGGAGCAGTTGAAATCGTAGTGCATAACTTGCGTGACTTTACTGAAGATAAACATTTGACCGTAGATGACACTCCTTATGGCGGAGGTGCGGGAATGGTGCTCAAATTGGAGCCTATCTATAATGCGCTCGTCTCTCTTGTGGGGAGAAACAATTTGCCTTGTTTTTGCAAGAACAAGAGGTCAAAGACCAAGATAATCCTTTTTTCTGCCAAAGGCAAAACATACGTTCAAGCGATGGCTCAGGATTACTCCAAATTTGACAGAGTTGTCCTCATCTGCGGAAGGTATGAGGGTGTGGACGAACGTGTGGCAAAATATTTGGTAGACGAAGAAATTTCAATCGGTGATTATGTGATGACCGGAGGCGAGGTACCGGCGATGGTGGTAGTGGATTCGGTCGCGAGACTACTTCCCGGAGTTTTGGGAAATAAAGAATCGATTGTGGAAGAATCTTTTTCCATCGAGGGTTATCTGGAATATCCGCATTTCACAAAGCCGGAAGTTTTTTCTCCCAAACGGGGGACGAAATGGGAAGTACCTGAGATACTTTTGAGCGGGCATCACGAAAAAATCAAGGATTGGCGAGATACTGAATCAAAAAAATAACCGTAAAAAGCGGTTATTTTTTTGGTTTGACGTTGATTTGTTTTTAAACCATTTGCGCTTTAGAAACTTTTGTTCTAGCCGAAGATTTCGATGCAACGCATTTTGATTCTCCTTTTTGTGAGGGGAGTCTATAAATGCAGACTTATTCGGAATTAAGCGTGTTACGGGAAGTGCGGGTGGTTAAGCGATTCGTTCGTCGTGACAGGATCAACACTTTACATTTTGCCAAGCTAGAGTGTCCTGAGATGATATAACAGCCCTACATTCCCTCCAACAAACTAGTTCCGGTCATCTCCTGCGGTTCTTCGATTTGAAGAATTTCCAAAACCGTGGGGGCAATGTCGCTCAATATGCCGCTTACCTCTTTGTTCTGACCCAGTTTCTGAGGCACTGAAAACTTTCGACTCGGATCTACCAGAATGAAAGGCACAGGGTTGACTGTGTGTTCGGTCAGGATTTCACCGCTTTGGGGGTTTATCATCTCTTCTGCGTTGCCATGGTCGGCGGTTACTAGCATTGTCATATCTTTTTTTAGCACTTCTTCATATATTTCTCCGACACATTTATCGACGAATTCTACCGCCTTGATTGCAGCTTTGATGTTCCCCGTGTGCCCGATCATATCGGGGTTGGCGAAATTCACGAGGATAAAACCGTATTCATCCTCTTCTATCGCTTTGATGACATTGTGGCATATTTTAGCGGCGCTCATTTCGGGAGTCTGATCGTAGCTTTCGACGCTAGGCGAGGGGACGAGTATTCTAAATTCGTTCGTAAAGGGTTTTTCTCCGCCGCCATTAAAAAAATAGGTGACGTGGGCATACTTTTCTGTTTCTGCAATCCGAAGTTGTTTTACTCCAGCTTCACTCAATAACTTTCCCAAGGGCTCCTTGACTTCCTCGGGCGGAAAAACCACATTTACCGGCAAATCTTTTTCATATTCCATCATCGTAGTAAAGTTCAGGTCCTTGATTTTTTCTCCTCTTTTGAAATGGTTGAAAAGATCAAGCGCGAAAGCTTTGGTAATCTGCCGGGCACGGTCTTCGCGGATATTGTAGAAGATTACAGAATCTCCGCTTTGAATTGCACCTGTCTTTCCCTGTTTGTCTTTGATAAGTACAGGCTCGATAAATTCGTCGCTTTTTTCCTTATCATAAGATTTCAGTATGGCCGCATGCGCTGTTTTTGCCTTTTCTCCTTGCTTTCCTATCATGCAATCATAAGCTTTTTCTGTTCGATCCCAATTCTCATTGCGGTCCATCGCGTAATATCTTCCCATTACGCTGGCAATCCTTCCCGGGAAACCCTCCTCTTGGATATTTTTTTCCAGCTCGGCGACGTAGTCTATCCCCGAGTGAGGATTGACATCTCTACCGTCGGTAAAAACGTGTATCAAGACTCTGTCGGCTGGAATTTTTTTCATCTTTAGGAGTTTCAAGAGCGCGTAAAGATGATTGATGTGACTGTGTACGGCACCTGTACTCAGCAGTCCGATAAGATGTATGCAAGAATTGTTTTTTTGGGCATGTTCGATACTTTGCAACAAAGCATCTTTCGAGAAAAAGGATTCATCTTGAATGGAAATGGTCACTCGGGGCAGATTTTGGTAGACTACTTTGCCACTACCGATAGTAAGATGTCCGACTTCGGAATTGCCCATTGTTCCCCAAGGTAGCCCGACTGAGATACCGGAGGCCTGCAGAGCGGTGTGGGGATAATATGACATCAATATATCCATATTCGGAGTCCGGGCGTTTTTGATGGCATTCCCCGCGATTTGTTCACTGATACCCCATCCGTCCAGTATTACGAGAATTACTTTATTCATGGTGTTTATTTACACTTAGTGCTTAAACTGCTAGTATAATTATATCATTTAAGCTGATTATGAACAATTTATGTATGGATATTTTGAGATTTTGGAGAAACATTCTTCTTCGAGGGAAGTTTTTGAAATCGTCCTCCGTCATAGTCTGGAAGTCCTTTCAAAAAGCATCGAAATCGTGAATAAGAAAAAGCTTTATGACCGGATAGATTTTGACCTGATCATTTCCGGATCGATTCTGCATGACATCGGCACTTTTGAATTTTTGGAGAATAATAGTTCTAACGGCGAGTATATCAGGCATGGAGTCATAGGCGCGGAGATTCTGCGCAAAGAAGGTTTGCAAAAAGAAGCTTTAATAGCCGAGAGGCATACTGGCGCAGGCTTGACCAGCGAGGAGATCATCGCGAATGGCTGGGCGTTGCCTCATGAAGATTTTCTGCCGGTTTCTTTGGAGGAGAAAATCATCTGTTACAGTGATAAATTCAGTAGCAAGACTCCGGGAAAGAAAGATACTATCGAGTCGGTAGAAAAAGAATTTGAGAGATACGGACAAAGCTCGCTTAAGAGGTTCCTTGAACTCAAACAGATGTTTGAATAGAGGCTCTAATATATCAGGAAGAAAAAAGAAAGGATTTGTGTCTTTCTTTTTTTGGTTTAGACTAGCGGCTTGACCATTTATATCCTATATTCTTTATCTGATATGATGATTGTGGGTATGAAATAAAAATAAAACAGGCCAGAACTCAGTATTCTTTGGCCTGATTGGAATAATTTGGCAGGAGTATTTATTTGCGATATATTGTAAATAAAGAAGTATCTATAAAATCAAAATAAAAAGGTGATATCCTGCCTGGAAGAAATCAAAGAAACCCTACAAACAAAAAAGAAGAAGATATAGCTTTCAAACGAGTGCCATTCAGAATCATATTGAGAA
>JAQVBZ010000030.1 GCA_028690055.1 Minisyncoccota bacterium
TCCAGTGTCTTTTTTCCGCCGTAAGAAAGTGCCGTTGCACTCGCCATCTCCGAATACAAGATGTCCGCGCCATAGAATTTGCAAATACGCCGAAAGGGCTGGTTGGTGTAACCTGCCATCGGCGCCAGCGCCAGAATCGGCTTTTCAATTTTATCGTAAAAAGTTGACATAAAATACTTATTTAATATACTTGGGAGGTTGATATAAGAAAAGTTATATGATATAAGTACTGTATAAACAGAAACAAAAAAGAAAGGGGGGTGATGCGATAAGCAAAATCATGGAACTTCTAGTATGGTTATTTTTCGATTTTTTAGGGTTTAACCCTGAAGATTTTCGATAAAATTCCATACTATTTTTTTACTGTTCCTCTTCCTCACAATTCATCGATTCCAAGCAGCTCGCCTTTTGATCTTCTGGAAGTTGCTTACAAAAATCGCAATTCATCATTCCAGGCGAACCGGCACCCATGTTTTCTACGCTCTGATTCATATTCTCCTGCATCTCTTCCATATCTATAAAATCCACATCTCCCGGAATTTTGAACAAATCCGCGTCAGGATTCCACGGCTCGCAACTTATAACCGGCACATCATAGTCAATCATCTCAGCATTCTCCGGCGTCTCGCTTTCCTCTTCAGATTCATCCATATTTAATTTGAACTTGCTTCCCTGCATCGTCTCGCCCAGGAAACTATCTCCCCAGACATAACCGTATTCACCGTCACTAATCATATGCAGATCCTTCTGACCACTCACCTCATCTTTCAAAACATAATCCACTCTGATTCTTCTTCCCGAAATATAGGTCACCCCGTCCAAACGATTATTGTCCCCACCCACATAAGAAACTTCACATTTCACATTGTCTCCCAGATCTCCATTCATAGCATCTTTCAAAGTCTTACCCTTAGTCGAAACCTCTTTCTCGGAAGTTGATTCTTGCTGTTCTCCATTCACAGCGACATTGCCTCCCCCACCATTTTGATTGTCATTGGCCTTATTTCCTATGAGAGCAACTCCCACAATCACGACAGCACCAACCACCACCAAGCCAATAATAAGATTTTGTTCATAAGTTTTTAATTAAGGCTTAAAGATACTTTATTATATATTAGCAGAGAATGTCGATAATTTCCATATTAGTCAGAACAAGCCTCTAAAAGCCCAAGTGCTTTTTTATAAAACGGCTCTGCCAGCTCTTTAGCTTTCGAAGAGGAGATTCTCTTGTACATAAAATCGAACTTTTTCCTCAGTTCTTCTTTCGTAAAGCCTTTATCCTTTATGAACTTTATATGCCGTGGCACATTAACCTCGAGATAACTTAAAGAATCCGCGTCTTTTAATAAATTTTGTTCGACATCTCCCCCGACTTCGTGTTTGGAAATAAGTTCCTGCACCCGTTTCGCCTTCCCCGCGTCATAACCCTCTTGTATTAAAAAATCAAACATAATATGTCCGCCTTCAACCTGATGTTTTTCCATCTCCTCTCTCGTATTAAATTCTTTCTTATTTTTTGATTCTAAGTTAAGAGCTCTTTCAATGTCATGGCTACAGGCCGCAATTAGCAACTCCTCGCCAGCATCAGGTTGCAATTCTTTAACCCAATACAAAGTCCTTTCGAGATGTAGACTATCTCGACCAAAACTTTCTTTCACAAATTTATTTACTTTATCAAGCATAAAATCAGCATAAGTTATATTAATCTTTCATCACTACTATTCTTAAATCTTTCAACTAAACGAGATTCGATAAAATCATTTAAGAAAGAAATATTTTGAAAAATATATTTATCCTCGCAATTGCCACCACGCAATCTTAACGAATGAGCTGTAGAAACCAAATCATCATATTCACCGAGATTAATCTTCTTTGATAAATTGTATATGTCCTCATAAGTAAAAGCTAATTTTTTTAGCTCTAAAATCTCTAGACACCGAAGTCCAAACAAACAGGATTTATAAAATTCTAGAGATGCCGTTTTAAAGTCTCCATTTCTTTGAGACATTATAGAAGCAAGACTATAGCCTATCTCAAACCTTATGCTCTGTATTAAATCGACAATAGTAATAGCCGGTAATTTTATTTTCTCCAAAACTTTTTCTCCCCGCAAAGTTTTTCCGGCACCCACCAGTTCGTAAAGATAAATAGATTTTTGAAAAGGAGTATCAATTTTTCCCTTCAAAAAGTCTTCATATTTAAAAGGATAAATATTGAAGTTATTCCCATTTATTTCACTTGCTATTTTACCTCTACTTATATAATTATATTCGTGCATCAGAACACCAATCTCAAAATCACTCCTTTCTAGAAAATCGTTCCTAGCCCTTGAGCCATAAAGAAAGATTGAAACTGGATTACAGAGCTTTTCAATTTTATCTAAAGTCACCTCTAACTTTTCCATAAGAATAATTTATTCTATTTCTTATACCCCTCCATCAACTCGCGATATTTGCGTTCGTATATCTTGAGACCATCCTCAAAATTCCTGTCTATATCGGCGATGAGTTTTTCATCCTCATATAGCTCTATCAGCTTTTTCTTTAAAAGCGCACTTTCGGCAGAAGTCATTCCCAATTTTTTCCACATCCAAAGAGCGTCCTCGACAATCACCTTCTCCTTACCCTTATACATTTTGCGTATGATTCCACTATATTCCACCACTCTCCGCTCATCCTCATGGAAATGTATCTCATAATAATCGAGACAGTCCAACACACTTTGGATATCAAATGACGAAAAGTCCGCGATGTCCTGAATAATCTTGATGGCGGTTATGATAGGCCATCTTTCTTTATATCCTTCTGAGAGCACCAACTCGAAAAACTTATCATCTATCACTTCATAGAACACCTTATCACCTACGATATGTGCAAGCCACCCTTTCTCAAAATCGGTCAGTTTTCTACCGCCAGTAAAATATCCAAAATCATGTGTGAGCGCGCGATTAACACCAGTCAGATATCTCGTGTCGGGATAGATTGCGCCTGCGACATATTTTTCCAAATCCAAAACCCCCAAGTCTTGCTTGATTGCTAACGCGAAACGGATATGTGTGGCTTCGAGTGACATAAAACAAATTATGCATTTATAAAATAACTAAAACTAAGAAGAACAAACCATCCTTATTATTGCGAAGATTCCATGTTCCTTCTTATCTGATCGAGCGCTTTTTGTATCTCCTCGGAATCTGACATAGGGGATGCGCCTGCTGCCGCGGAAGCTTCATTTACTTCGTCCATGCCGCTGGCTTGGGCATCGACATCCTCCGTAGATTCATCGCTCCCACTAATAACATCTTCCACACTATCTTCGCTCGCCGCTTCGGAGACGGGAAGGTCCGCCTTGTCATTTTGCAAAGCTTCCTTCGCCTTCACTTCTTCAAACATACCGCGCGCCAAAGTATATTCGACAGTGGCACAGGTGAAAGAGAAATCACCATCATAACTGCCATTGATATCCGTTTCCTCACACTTACGATCAATCGTAACTATCTCGCTATCCACAAGAAGATCCTTGCCTGGAGAATTATCCAAAAAATATATTCCCGCACAGCCTATGCGAGGCCCGATCATCTCGCTCTCATCGCCGATAGTATTATAAACCCACGCATCCGCCTTGGTGTCAGGATTGGTTGAAATAAAATTACCGAAATAATCTATTCGAATCGGCATCTCATTTTTGGCGTAAACCTCACTCAAGGATCCGCTTTCCGATACTGGCACATCTACCACTAAGTCGCCCAGTTGGGTATTAAGCCTTCCATCATAGCTATATTCTATCTCACGCGCAACAACAAAAAATTTGTTCGCCTCCTTATCAAAAAGCAGAAGCTCTTTGGAATTATGCTCGAGCGTGCCATAATCGCGCAGTACCGGATCTTCATAACTATTATTGATGACAGCCTCGCCCCGACAGAAAGAATATCTCTCCGCATCCTTCCACTCCTCCCATAACAAATTTTCTATCTTCTGTTTATCTTCTAAAGTAGATTCCACCCCCACCTCTTCCACGAGTGAAAGAGGTTTCGAAGTGCGTTCGGGAGATAACGCCAAATACCCCAAAGCTCCCGCGGTGGCAACTGCCAAACCGCCGATGATAATTTCTCTTTTCATAAATCATTAAGATTAAAATTATAATCCGCACTGTTCAGTCATCGCTTCGCAGCTAAGAGCGCCGATCATACACTCGGTTTTTGCCGCATCCCATCCGCCGCATTCACCCAAGCAAGAGTTATACCCCTCGTCGAAAAGCACCTCAGTGGCGTTCGGTACCAAGGTGAGACAAGCCATGACATAATGATTGCACGCCGCTTCGCAATCTTCGGAGGCTTCCTGCGCCCCGGTAGATTCCGCTCCGCTTGATTCGGACTCGCTCGTTTCCGAAACCATCAAATCCGAAATCAATTCCGGTCTCGCCGCGAGCTCCTCGCAAGATTCCGCCCCGGCTAGATGCTCCCTGGTCTCCTCGCTGAAACCTTCGCACTCAGAAAGACACTTGTTCTCGTCCACCAATGAAGGGCAAATATTTTCAGCGCCTGCACAGAGCGACACGCACTCTGACAAAACAACCGGCTGATCGCTGTTGCCTCCACCTCCGCCCAAGAATAAATACCCTGCTGCCGCGACGAGAATTACTGCGCCACCAGCCAGCAAAACAATGTTCTTTTGCATGATGTTTTTGTTTATGATTATTGGACATATTATACCATATACCCTGCCAAGGGAAAACGAAAAAAGGCTCAACCGGGCAGTTGACCTTTCGGATGATGTCTTATAGATGCTTGTCTATGTCATTTGCATAAAAACGCCTTTCACAATTTTCATCCCGATTTCCAGCTTAATCGGCGAACTGCTTGTATTGTGAATTTCAAGAATTATCTGATTGTCAGTATCCGGCTCGGCAAAGATGGAACTCAAAAGCACGCTTAGCCCCGTCTGTGCGCATGAACCCCGTGCGGACAAAAAACAGACATATTTATTTTTTAGGGAAAGACGCTCCGCCGTGAGTCCAAGCACAAATTCTCCGGGATGAAGAACAAACCCTTCGATCCCCATGGCGATCTCTTCCCGTTTCTGCTCGCCGTTGATTATAACAAGCGAAACTTTTTCCGGAATCAAGATTTTCGGCGAAAGCGTGAAAGTATAGCTTGCGCCTTTAAGATTACTCTCATCGAACGGCGAAATGCCCAATTCGTTCTTTTGCACCGCGGCTTGGATCGAGGAAGAAGATAGGATCATGGTTAAAAGTAAATTGATAATTTTCTTACTATTATACTATTTGTCATTCCGATTTTTGACTTGCAAATAACCCTTTTTCAAAGTCTATTTTACGCTTAGGCTGCATTGGCATGTTTTTAGAAAGATAGGAAACTAAATTTTCAGCGATATCTCTGCATTCACCATTCAAATCTTGATATACAGGAGACCCGCGTAAATCCATAAAATCCCAAGAAAAACCCAACAATCCCTTTTCCTTTACCACGACAACTATTTTCTTAATTTCATTTTCAGCCTTCCCTTGGTTTTTTACCAATAAATACCTCGTCGCTATTAAATATAACAATAAGACTTCATCGGACTCTTCTCTGATAATATTCTTATATAAAGGATCTGTCTTCCAGGCTTTTTCTATATACTGATCAAAATTTTCAAAATCACCAGCCAACAGAAGGGCTTCACACATACACATAAACACTTCTGTCTCTGGTCTTATATAGAAAGCTTCTCGCCATTTTTCAAAAGCTCTTAAATAATGGTTACGCTTTAGCTCCTGCATAGCTGCTTCATCTAGCTTTGTAAATCTTGTCTCTATTAACTGACGTAGTGCATAATATGCCGCTAAAATTCCGAATACAAAGGTCACAGACTGCACAATTAGGTTAAGAAGAGAAATTTGGTCAGAAATATTCTGGCATATCTTGCGAACAAAGATAAGATAAAAAGATATCCCAACAATCAAAAAAAGTGCGATGATAGCCGTAAACCAAAATCTAATATTAAAAGATGGGTATATAAAAAACCTCTCCCAAAAACCTTTATTAATCTTTTTAACGACCATATTATTCATCAAAATTAAAAATAACATTCCCTTTTCCATAAGCAGCTATTCTTTCCATTGTTTGTGGTAATAAATGTTGACAATTGCGCAGGATTAAAGTTGCTCCAGATTGTGCTGCAAATGCAGCAAAACGTTCCAACGATTGAGGGATATATTTTGATGCATCAATTGATACTCCGCCCCCTAAATTAAGGATTCTTTCGATTGTTTGAGGAATAAGCATATTTTAAAAATATGAATTATTATTTATATTTATTATATTTTATCATGTCTACAAACAAAAATCCACACAAAAGTATGGATTACTTCGCCAAAGAAAGACGCGATAAATCGGCGTCTCTACAGTTGCTGCGATATAGCACAACTATGTCATCCCGAAAGTCGTACTCGGCCGAGGGATCTAGGAAATGCAGGATAATCTTCTGGCGTTATATTTATAAAAGCAATTCTGCCATTGCATAGTACTGTTCCCAGATTCTGGGGTCGCGCAGTAGCTCATTTCGGAATGACAACATCTCATTATCCCATATGGAGTAGCAGACTTCAGTCTGCGTGGCTGTCCGATGCAAAGACACAACACACCCCGTCACCTCCGGCGCCACCCCTCTTATAGAGGGGAATAAACACAATCCGCGCGGGATGAATCCCGCTACTCCATAAATCTGCTTTCGAACTAATTTCCCGCCTTCGCGAACTGGCTGTTATAGAGCGCGGCATAAAAGCCGTTTCTCTCGAGGAGATCCTCGTGCTTCCCCTGCTCTATAATGTTGCCGCTTTTCATCACCAAAATCAAATCCGCATTCTTGATGGTTGAGAGGCGATGCGCGATGACGAAACTGGTGCGGCCGTGGGTGAGCTTTTCCATCGCGGACTGGATAAGACTCTCGGTGCGCGTATCAACCGAAGAGGTCGCCTCGTCGAGGATAAGCATGGGCGCGTCGGCAAGTATTGCGCGGGCGATGGTGAGGAGCTGTTTCTCCCCTGCCGAGATGTTATCGATGGAATCGGCGATGACCGTATCGTATCCCTGTGACAGCGTGCGGATGAAATGATCGACATGAGCCTTCTCGGCCGCGGCGATGATCTCTTCGCGCGTGGCGTCAGATTTGCCGAAAGCGATATTGTCCGCTATCGTGCCGCTGAAGAGCCAGGTGTCTTGCAGCACCATACCGAACATTCGCCGCACATCTTGGCGTTTCATCTTGGCGATGTCCACGCCGTCGACAGTGATGGTGCCGCGGTCGATGTCATAGAAACGCATCAGAAGATTGACGAGGGTCGTCTTGCCTGCCCCCGTCGGACCGACGATAGCCACATTGCGCTTCGGTTCGATGCTCGCGCTGAAATCATGGATGACCGGCTTTTGCGGATCATAACCGAAAAATACATCCTTGAATTCCACCCGGCCGGCAACGGTTTCCAATGCGGGCAAAACATCTTTTTCTTCCCTTTCTTCGGGCTCATCGATGAATTCGAATATCCGTTCCACCGCCGCGATGGTCGATTGAAAAATATTTGCGATGTTCGCGGCCTGGCTGATGGGCTGGGTGAACTGGTTCATATATTGGAGAAATGCCTGGATGCCACCGATAGTCACTCTGCCCTGTATGGCGAGATATCCTCCCGCCAATGTCACGGCGACATAGCCGAGATTGCTGATAAAATGCATCACGGGCATCATAAGCCCCGACATGAATTGCGCTTTCCAACCGCTGTCATAGAGCTGCTCATTGATGCCGCTGAAACGACGGACGGATTCCTCTTCGCCGTTGTAAGTTTTGACGATGGCGTGGTTGGAGAACATCTCTTCGATATGACCGTCCATCTCCCCCAAAGAGCTTTGTTGGCTCTGGTAAAAACGCTGGGATTTCTTGACGACCAAGCGGATGAAAGCCATGCTCGCCGGCAGTATCAAAAGCGCGATGACCGTCATCGGGATACTGATAGAAATCATCATGACCGGGATGCCGACAAGAGCCACCACCGAAGTGATGACCTGCACCAAACTCTGATTGAGATTCTGACTTACGGCTTCCACATCATTCGTGACCCGGCTGATGATGTCGCCCTTCTCGTGCCGATCAAAATAGCTGAGAGGCAATTTCGAAATCTTATCGGAGATATCGCGCCGGAAAGCGTAAGTGATCTTCTGTGAAACTCCCGCCATGATATAGCCTTGCACATATCCGAAGATGGCGCTCAACACATACAGGCCCACCAGGATATAGCCGATACGGGCAATCGCATCGAAATCTATTCCCCCGGGCGCGCCAAAGATTCCCCGCGTGACGATGTCCGTCATGTCTCCGAGGATTTTCGGCCCGACCAGAGAAAAAAGCGTACTCAAAATCGCCAAAACCAATACCAAGACAAAACTCCCCCAGTACGGTTTCAGATAGCTGACAAAAGCGCGCGAAGTTTTTTTGAAATCTTTCGCTTTTGATACCGGACCCGCTCCGATGCTTCCCGGAGGACCACCGTGAAATCCTTGATTTTTTTTCTTTTTATTATTATCCATATCTTTATTTTTCTATATTTAATTCTTCCGCCGATAATTGCGAGGCGGCTATTTCCTGATAAACCGGACATGATTTGAGGAGATCCTCGTGCCTGCCCTGCCCCACGATTTTACCGTTATCAAGAACGATGATATTGTCGGCATTCATAATGGTACTGATACGCTGCGCCACTATGATGATAGTGGAATTTTTCAGCTCTTTCCTAAGCGCGCCACGCAAAGCCGCATCCGTCCTATAGTCGAGCGCCGAAAAGCTGTCATCAAAAAGAATGACCGGAGATTTTTTGGCAAGCGCCCGGGCGATGGAAAGCCGCTGTTTCTGTCCGCCGGAAAGATTGGTACCCCCTTGGGCGATAGGATTCTCAAACCCCTGCGGAAGCTCCCCGATAAATTCCGTCGCCTGAGCGATGGCAGCCGCTTTTTCAATTTCCCCTTCCTCCGCCTTTCCCGCTCCGTAGGCGATATTGCTTTTTACCGTCCCGGAGAAGAGCGCGGCTTTTTGCGGAATGTACCCGATATGTTTACGCAGTTCGTGCTGGGTGATATGTCGGATGTCGACACCATCCAGAGTGACCGACCCCGCTGTGACATCATAAAGGCGCGGAATCAGATTGAGGAGCGTCGATTTACCCGACCCCGTGCCGCCCACGATAGCGGTAGTTTCTCCGGGCCTGGCAACAAAAGAAATATCATTCAATATCGGCTGCTCCGAACCTTCATAGCTGAAACTCACATCCCGAAACTCCAAATTGCCCCGAACAATGTCAGGCAGACGCTCCGAAGTTTCCGGATCCTTGATGCGGGGTTTGACCTCCAATATCTCGCTTATGCGCCGAACCGACACCGCCGCACGCGGTATCATGATAAAGACGATGGAAAGCATAAAGAAAGAAAAGATGGCCTGCGAGATATATTGCATCAAAGCGACGATGTGGCCGATATCGAGCGCCCCGCCATCGACGAGATAGGCGCCCACCCATACCACCGCCACACCCGTAAGCCCCATAAGCAGCGTCATCACCGGCGATACGATTGATATCAATCTTGCCACGAATATGTTCAAACGGGTTGATTCCTGATTAGCCTCGGAAAATTTCTCCTGCACCTCGCTATCCTTGCCATAGGCGCGGATGACGCGTACCCCTACCAGCATCTCGCGGATTTCCAGCCCCAGCTTATCTACCAACTGCTGAATAACGGTAAACTTCGGAATAGCCAAGACAAAAAGAACCAGCAAGACCGCGATCAGAAAACCGATAGCATAAAATATTATCCAGGACATGCTCGGCGCCAGTTGGTTGGCCTTGATGACGGCTCCCACCCCCATCAGAGGCGCCATAAAAGTCATACGCATCAGTATCCCCAGCACATTTTGCAATTGCTGGATATCATTGGTCGCGCGCGTAATCAATGACGAAGAAGAAAAATTATTGAATTCATCCAGAGAAAAACTTTCTACCTTGGTAAATGTCGCCTCGCGCAGTCGCCTCGCGTAACCGGTGGAAATCTTGGCCGCCAGAAAACCGGCAGACACCGTGAAGAGTCCGCCGAGCAAAGTGATGAGCAGCATCTCTGCCCCCACAGAGTAGATGATGCCCAAGTCCTGCCTGCTCACACCCTCATTGACGATCCGCGCGGTATAATCCGGCAAAGTCAGATTGACATAGCTCTGGCCGGCCACGAAAAAGACGAGAACCAGGAGCCACAACAGATATGGTTTGAAATATTTTATGATTTGAAGCATTGTTTTACTTTTTATGATTTTATCCTATTGTAGAGCATAATTCTAGCAAGAGATAAGACACCTTCCATCTTACCACGCCAACAGGTAAAAATCCATAATCCGGTGCCAATCAAATTTGACCCCAATCAATAAAGCTAAAATGTTTTTCTCATAAAAAAACAAAGTCTCGAAGAAGACTCTGTTTTTATTATTATCTACAATGCTTATATGCCTTTCCCGAGTGTAAGCATGATTTCTATTTCCTCTCCATCACGATATATCTTGACTCTGACCGTTTCCCCGGCAGAATAATTTTCAGACACCTTCGAAAGAGGAGTTTCGGTGGTAATCTTCTGCCCGTCCCATTCCAGAATGATGTCACCCTCTTTTATTCCCGCCTTGTCCGCCGGCGATCCGGGAATAACTCTGCCTCCCGCATATTCCCCTGAATTGAAAATAGCAGCTCCGTAATTGTAAGGGATACCGAGCTTTTCCTGATCCTCTCCATCAATCGTCCTGTATATGATTCCAATGGAAAAAGAGTCTTTCTTTGCGATACTGCCTGTAGACAGAACTTGATCAAGATCACTTTTTATGTAATATGCAGAAACGACATAGCCGCTCTCTTGTCCTCCTGTCGGCGCCACGATTAGTCCGAAAATCTTCCCATTCTGGCACACAACCGGTCCTCCGGAATAATCCGCACTGAGCGCCATGTCCAATTGTACCAGATCGTTCACGGCTTCCGTCTCGCCAGATGGATTTGTGAAAGAGGTAGAGCGACCGTAGGCAGAGACAATGCCCTCGCTTAGCGTATTGGTAGTACCCACAGCGGAATGCCCCATGGCGAATACCGTCTGTCCGATATAATACGCGCTGCAATCCTCCTCCAGGTCCATAAAAGGCATATCAGTCATGTCGATCTTCAATATTACGATATCCTTGTCCGGATTTGGATCAATAAAAATCTTCTCAACTGCAACCCGCGAATGGGTATGTACGTCATCATCCAAAATCACTATATACTCCTCGTCCGCATCATCAATCACCTGCTTGGTGGTAACGATATAGCCATCACTGGAGATAAAAAATCCCGTACTCGGATTATGGGATTGCTTTGTCATATAAAAATGCTGCCGCTCGAATTCATCCGCCTCATCCGCAGCAACGATACTCACCACTGCCGGATAGACATCATCGAACATGGCATAAGTTTCTAAATCTTCATCATCTTCCTCAATTACCGGTTGTTGGATATCTTCCAACGATTGCCTTTTCACCTCAGGCTTAGGATCCGGACTAAACACCTCCATAAAAAGTAGAAAAGCTGTCAGCAGCAATGCGATAGTAATCACTACCTTGACCAAAAATCCAAAAACACAGCAATGTCTACACCCGCACTTATCTACTTTTTTTGCGACCGACACAACCTTCTTCTTTCTCACAGAAACTTTCGCACTCGCAGCTACCTCTTTTGGCACCTCGCGCTTTTTGTTTTTTTTGGTACTCTCCATTTTTGTGATTAGTTTTTTAAATAAAACATGTACACGGATATTTTGTTATGATCGAAAGACGATATATATTGCAAACTCCATGCTCCCGTCGACTACCGATAAATCCTATAAAGATATTATACATTATTTCGAAAATCATTTCAAATGAAATAAAAAAATAAATCGATACAAACATATTTCAAATTCAGAAAAGATATATTTGTCATTAATCACAAAATAAAAATCAAAAAAAACGCGACAAATCGGCGCCTCTATAATTCCTGCGACATAGCATAGCTTTATCATCCCGAAAGTCATAATCACCTAAGGGATCTGAAAAATATGAAAATAGCATTTGCAAATACTCCCCTTTTTGTCAATAAAAAACCGCCGGGCTTGAATCCGGCGGTCGATTACTGATGAATAATTCTATTATTCAAATTCAAGGCTTTGGGCTATCTGCTCATCAAAGCATTTGTTTTGACCTTCTCCCCAGAAAGTGCACTCCTGTCCAAGGACTACGGAGACTGCCAGCTTTTTCTCTTCAGAATATAAGAGCTTATAGACATAATTCACAGGACAGACCGTTTCACCTAAACCGACTTGATTTCCTTCCGCATCTTTGTAATCATTCATTCCGATCTCACTTATCCCGTCTTTTATCCAAGCTTTTTCGCTATCCATCTTACATTTGTAACCATAAACATCTTTTATCAATCTGCTAATATCAACTTCTTTATCTTCTATGTTTCTTATATTTATGCGCCACCCCCTGAAAGGATTTTTCATACTTTGTTTGTTTTGATCCATTTTCCCAGAGACAATATATTTTTGGCAAATCGAGTTCTCTGGAGATTCTCCTCGAAAGTCATAATAATATTCCGGCATTATGTATATTGCTCCGTTGTCCGTGTCTTCGAAAATCTTTGTCGGAACAAAAAAAGTTCTTTCGCTGTCGCAAGAATCCCCTCCGGTAATAAACTCGGGGTATTTAAATGAAATACCAAGCTGGCTCGTATAATCTATCAATTCTTCCTGCCAAGAGGTTAAGTCGGAAGAAATTGCGGTTTCATAATTTAC
>JAQVBZ010000053.1 GCA_028690055.1 Minisyncoccota bacterium
GAACGTAAGGAAAATGCGATTGGCGTTTATTCGCGGAGATTCGCGGTTGGTTTTTCTCTTGTGTCCGCAGTTATCCCAGAACTTCCTTCTTTCCGGTGACGCACTCGTAGATGAGGCTCTGTTTATATGCGGTCAGCTTTTCGATAGCAAGCTCCCGTTTTTGGATCGTCGCGTCGATAGCAGAGCATTTGGCGTCGAGGTAGTCAACGATGTCTTGTTGTTCTGAGAGAGGAGGTAGCGAAAAAGTGAAATTATTAAGCTTTTCCTGAGATAGTGATGCCATAATAGATCCATCTTGTTTCAATTCTGTGTAAATTGTAAAAACATCACTGCTTAGAACCCAGTATAAATATTTATTAGTATATTTCTTAGTCGTCGATCGGAGAACAACTAAATGACTATTAAGTGATGCTTTGTCTGGTAAACAATCAATAAATGCCAATTTTCCAACGGTTCCGTCTTTCGTGATAAGCAAATCGCCGACTTTCAACTGAATTTCTGGGGCCTCGTTGTACCTATCCAATGAAATATGATAGGCCGTATTCCAATTTACTCTTCCATTTTTAAAATCAGTGCCTGTCACAAGATACGGTCCCTCATCAATAAATTCAGATGATTTTAGCCCTTGCCACCCAATACGACCCTTAAGATAGGTGTTATATTTTATTCTATAAGTGGTCCACCCCTCCGGTATCTCCCCGATCCACTCGACCCCGCTGTCTTTCATGGGAATGCCGGCACGGATCCCTTTGGTCACCGCTTCGGTGATGACAGCCTGCCGGTATTCTTTCAGCTTGTCGATGACCTCACGTTCTTTTTGGATGGTGGAATCGATCAGGGAGGATTTTGTGTCGAGGAACGAGGCAATCTGTTGTTGTTTTGCGAATGGTGGTACATAAAATGTATAATTGCGAATGAAATCTAATGAAACTCGTTTCAAACCGCCGGTTCCATACATCGTACCTATACAGAGTTGTTTGAACTGATCATTTTGTAAATAATAGAAAAGATATACAGTATCTATTGTTTTAGATCGGAAAACATACAATTCGGATGTTCCAAACCCAACTCCATTCAAGAGATTATGTACTATGGCTATGTTTCCGTTTTCAAAACAAGGGGTGACTTTTGCCATAATAATATCCCCATCAGCAAAAAATGTATACCCTGTCTTAACTCTTCCAACAACATCTGTTTTAGGACAGATGGAACCATTTGTTAAACATTCCATGGGAATGAATGATATTGAATCCGAATCATTCAGATTTTTGGAATAACTAGGATTAAGAGCAACACAGTATTTCATTCTGTTTTTAGTCCATCCAGTTGGAATAGAATTCATTCTGATATGCCCTCCTCATAAGACAAAATTAACCCGGGATCGACACAATATTCCTCAAAACCAGTCTCTTTGCATGCCCCATTATAATAATTAATTTGCCACCTGTATTTCGCACGAATACTTTTAGATTCTGGTTTTGCATCTGTTGGTACTTTTGAAAGCATATCTATGAAAGTATTTTGTATTTTGGGGAACTCCATAGTCAGAAATGGAGTCAACTGATATGGGTTTAGTCCATCAATAAACATGAAATTTAAATAATCAACATAAGAATAACCATCAGAATCGATCTTTATCCTGATATCCTTAATGTGAGATTCAGATTTCAATATTAGCTGATGTAATTGCTCATCAATAATTACCCTTGGAAATATTGCAAGTTTATCTTCCAAATAATGCGAGGCTACAAGAGCCTTACCCCAAACGATATCCTCATCCGAATAGAGTGGACCCTGAACAATCCCTCCGCGTAATAACCAACCGTGATTGACAAATGCACAATACTGGAAATCAGCAACAACTCCAAATATTCGAAATAATCCCTCAATAGCGTCTATTGAATCATTGGGATCATTAGATAGTTCCTGTATAAACACGATATTGTCTGAGAATATTTTGAATTTGCATGTCTGAAATATCTCGAGAGTCGGGTTTTTTTCGTTTTGGAGAGCGATAACCTCATTATACAATTTTCTTATTATTGCAAGATTTGTTTCACTATCATCATCATTGAGAATTTTTTCTTTGACGCCGAGCAAATCTAAATATGCGACAATACATTCTTTTGAGCGGGGCGGTTCATTTTCGCTCATCTCTCCCTCCCCCCTCATCGAAAGATCTCCGCCAGGCTCCCGTCAAGCTCCTTCTCCAGCGCTAAAATCTCCGCTTTGATCTTCTCACTCGATCTCGGCGCCTCATACGTATAGAAAAACCGCGTAAACGGGATCTCATATCCGATCTTCGTCTTCGACTCATCCACCCAGGCACCCGGTGCAAACGGCAAAACTTCCCGCGTCATATACGCATCCACATCCTCTCCCAGGGGGACGGACTCCGTATCCCGCAGCGAAGCATCCGCCTGCATCTTCCCCTTCTTCAAAACCGGCTTCCCTGCCTCGTCCAGAAGCGGACGTTCCACCGTGATCTTCCGGTACCCAAACTCCTCGTTCGCAAAGATCTTCGAAATTGGCGACTCCTTAAATTCACCATACAGACGCGTGATCTCATCGATCGCACTCCTCGGGATATCATTCCTCTTACTCCCAAGCGACTTACGCCTCTTCTCAAACATCTGATTCGCATTGATCAGCTGCACCTTACCTT
>JAQVBZ010000054.1 GCA_028690055.1 Minisyncoccota bacterium
CATCCGTTTTTATCATGGAGATGAAAAAATATTTCAGGGGGATGGCAAAAGAACAGAATGGTATCTTTGATAATCCGCGCGCTACTTTGAATGTAGCGCAGATCGCCGGCGGTGATGCTATGAACAAGGTTCCGTCTGTATGTACTTTGGGATTTGAGATGCGACTCATCGATAATCGGCAACGAGAGAAAATCATGCAAGCCATCGCGGATATCATCAAGAAAAATGGCTTCAAAGCTGAAGTCGGAATCGGCATCTCTTTACCGGTCACGAAGTGTTCGGATCGGAAATTCATTTCTATCGTCGAGGGCATCACGAAAAAGACGGCCGTCGGAGTCAGTTACGCTACCGAGGGGTCTCTCTTGCCAAACGTAAACAATTTCGTCATCCTCGGTCCTGGGTCGATAAAGGTCGCTCATCGGGCTAACGAACGGGTCAGCAAGAGCTCTCTTTATAAGGCGGTAAAAGTATATGGGGGATTGATTGATAAATTTTGTGTATAGTCGAGATGCGGCTGGGGGAAATATTCTTAGCATGAGAAAAGCTTCTGGTAATAGATTGAAAACATTCTGATCGCATGATACGATTAAGGTAGTAATATAAATAGTATGGAAGAAATAATATGCTAAAAGATTTATCGCTGCGTAAATGTGCAGAAGAAGATCTTGATTTCGTGCACGATCTTTCTATTTTTAGTATGAAAGAATTTGTGGACAGACATTGGGGCGGGTGGAGTGAAGAGCTTTTTTGGGCGGATATCGATAAAATAAATATTACGATCTTGGAGCAATCCGGGAAGCGTGTCGGTTTCTTCGACACGGTGAACGAGGGTGATATGATGAGACTTCGTAATATCCAAGTGGAACAGAGCCTGCAAGGTCAAGGAGCTGGGAAATATATGATGGAAAAAATTATCGACGAGGCGCAAAAACTTAAAATGGCAAAAATCATCTTACGTGTTTTTGTCGATAATCCTGCCGTCGGTTTTTATGAACGCCTGGGATTTGGCGTAGTTGAAAAAGAAGGGGGCAGTCTGGTGATGGAGTGGGTAGTAGAAAGCGACTTGGAAATCGATTATGTCGGAGCGACCGAAGAAGATGAAAATGTGATAAGAGATATCATCGAAATTCTTGCCGGAGATAATACGAATTTTGATATCGACAGATTTATCGTCGCCAAGGACGGGGACAGGATTGTCGGTTGTGCTCGCACGAAAATTGTCGGTGATAATTGCTTGGAGCTAGCCAGCGTGGGTGTCTTGCCTGCATATCAAGGGTTGGGTATCGGGAGCCGTCTGCTACAAGAGATTCTTGCCAAAGAAAAACAGCGTCCGATCTATCTGCTTACGGGTGCACAGCACGAAAATTTTTACAATCAAAAAGTCGGTGCGGAAATCATCGCGCCGGAAAAATTGCCGTGCGCTTTCAGGAAAGAATATGAGCGCGTTATCGGCGTGTTTCTGGGGAATAAAACCGAGGTGATAGCTATGGTTATTAAATAAAATAATATAGACTAAGAGGGAAGATATTTCTTGACACCATCCTCCATATTTTATATCATAAAGTCATAAAGTTATCAGCTTGATTTCTTATGAAAAAAAATTCCAAAAAAATCATGATGGGTATGATGTCTACCGTCTAAGGAAGGATCGGTTTTTTCTTTGAAAAATAGCGGTCCTTACTGGCCGGTTTTTTTATAATTAAATAATAAGAAAAGAAGATGCAAATTTCAATTATAAACGATTGTTTTGATCAGGATGCGCAGCTGCGACAGATTTCGCGCGCGGGTTCGCTTTTTCCTTGCGCGGGAGTGAATTGTTTCGCGGTTGGTTCCGAGCTCGAAGCAGCAGGATTCCTGATAGATGCGCTGGATGCTTTCGATGGACGTGAAGGTATCATACTGGTGAATGTTGCACCGCGAAACGGCAAAGCCAAGAAGTGGAAAAACGGAACGCCTTTCGGATATTTCTGGTACAAAAATACCTTGGTTGTTTCTTCGGTTGATGGACTGGTCTTGTCCCTATGCAAGAAGTTTGGACTGATAGGCGAATTCTATGTACTGGACATTGAATCGGTAATGGATTTTATCAGCGACACGGAGCTGGACAGCGAGAACAAGAAGCGCATCATCAATACACAATTTCGCAGCTTTAATTTCTTGCCGCGCGCCGCGGACTGGGTATGGAGGAAGTACGATCTGCCTAAAGAACAGCTACCTCTCGAAGAAATTCAGGATGTGTCGGAAGGGGTATGGTTTGTAGATAATTTCGGCAATATAAAAACTACGTTCGTAGGTGAGGATTTCGGATTCAAAAATGGAGAAGAGGTGCAGATTTCAATCAAGGGAGAGTCACACTCTTTCAAATTCTATGAAAGGCTTAAAGACCTTCCGGATCAGGAGATTGGTGTCGTGGAAGGAAGTTCTGGAATCGGGAATAAGAGGTTTCTGGAAATCATCCGTCAAGGAGGAAACGCCGGGGCTGAGCTGGGGCTTACTACCGGTGATAAAGTGGAAATTTAGTTTTTCTTCAGAGCCTGTATGAGAAGTATTTTTCATTACGAAATTTTACGGTT
>JAQVBZ010000009.1 GCA_028690055.1 Minisyncoccota bacterium
GACACAAATGGACGTTGATAAAGCCGTTCTGCTTATCAACAATCGTCCCAGAAAAAGACTTGGCTATTTAACCCCTTACGAGGTTTTTGTTGAAGGGAAAAATTGCAGTTCAAGGTAGAATCTACGAGGTTATCGGAATTAATTTGCAAAAAACCTGTTTTCAGCTATGATTATGACAGGAAATCGGTATATTTTTACGCAAATATTTATTATAATCCTATATGAAAATAAAAGGCAAAGATTTAAGTCCCGTCCAAATGGCAAAGGAGCTCTGGTCGCTTTTTTCAAGGGACAGTCTCTTTCGCAATTCCGTCTACCTTATGCTTTCCACCGCGGTGATGTCCGGTTTTGGATTTATCTTTTGGGTCATAACTACTCGCTTTTATAATTCCGAAGAGATAGGTTTTGCCACGGCTCTCATTTCCATAACCGTCGTTATCTCCAGCTGGAGCTTATTCGGTCTCAATTCCGCATTAGTTCGATATCTCGCACAATCACCAAAGCCTAATCGGGTTATCAATACTTCTTTGCTGATTGTTTCCTTTACGACAATAGTGGCCTCCGTTATTTATCTTTTTGGTATAGACTATTTCTCTCCCTCTTTCCATCTGCTTGCCGAAAATCCACTTTACGCGGTACTCTTCATACTCTTTATGATAGCAGTCAGTCTCAATAGCCTTACTGACAGTGTCTTTATTGCTTATCGCCTTTCCAAGTACAATCTCATTGTTTATACTTTTTTCGGGTTTACTAAAATCGCACTACCCCTGTTTTTGATCGCACTGGGATCTTACGGAATCTTCTTTTCTTACACAGGGGCTGTGATTGTCTCGCTTTTTCTCAGTATCTTTTTTATGATACGCAAATTCGATTATCATCCGCAGATGGTTCTAGAGCGCGATTTTATAAAGAAGGCATCCCGTTTCTCTGCGGCGACCTATAGCGCAGGTTTTATCTCCAGTCTTCCGGGATATCTTGCTCCAATCTTCATCCTCAATGAATTGGGTGCGAAAGATTCAGCATACTTCTATATGGCAACGACTATCGCGGGACTGATTTATATTATCCCACAAGCTATTTCACAATCACTTTTTGCTGAGGGCTCCTTTCAGGAGAAGGATTTCGCTACTTTTGTAAAAAGGGCCATAAAGCTCATCGCTATTTTTCTAATCCCCTCAATCTTATTCGTGTTCCTTTTTGGAAGATATGTACTTCTTATCTTCGGTGCGGAATATTCCGCAAACAGTTATAAGCTTTTGCAGGTGATGTCGCTAATCAGCATTTTTATGGCAATCAGCCTGATCGGTTCCACGATTATGAAAATCAAGCATCAGATGAAGAGCTTTATCGCCATCAGCGCTATCTACACTGTCTTCACTGTGTGCTTTATTTACATCCTAACGCCCTTATATGGCACACTGGGAATCGCATGGGCGCTCCTAGGCGGACAAGCGTTTCTCAGCCTCTGCTATATTATTATATATCGAAAGCATTTAATCGGTGCTTTTATAAGATAGATAAATCTCTCTTATCGTCTCTGCTGATTTCTCCGCTTCGACTATGTAACCAGAGAGAGCTTTTTCCAGGTGTTTGAGGTAGATGTCTTTTTCTTCATATAGCTTTACAAAGGCATCAACCATCAATGAACTTTCTACGTTCTCCATTTTGATTACCCACTCTGCAAGTCCGAGATCTTCCATAATCCCTTCCGCTTTATGTTCATATGCGATTACCAGCGCCGGCACTTTGGCAGTGAGGGCAAAGATGACAGAGTGAAAACGAGTACCGATAAGAAAATCCAAACTTTCGTATATGCTAAGAAGCGTCTGATGATCGTAAGAGCCTTCCAAAAGCACGGCACGATTTTTTTGTCGCATATTTTCGAATATTCGTTTTTCTATGATGCGATCGTCGTCTGTATTCCTTTCCACGGTCGTTTGCGGGATGAATACGATGCATGCGTCGTATTTTTCGGCAATATGGTCAAGAGCGATTGCCATTTCTTTCTCATAGCGCGCTTGAGCTTTCTTGTCGAGCCAGTCGCGGGCAGTAACCCCGATTAGCGGACCGGCATAGGCTTTTTTCATTGAAGTAAATTCTTCCGGCAAAGGTTTCCGTGTGTAGTTTTTCCCGCGTACCAGAAAAGCGGCGTCCACCGACCCCATCGTCAGATCCTCTTTTACCCCCATCTTCTTGAGGAGTTTTAAACTGATAGATTCGCGGGTGATGATAAATTGCATTTTTCGCAGTACATAGCCTGCAAATTTTTCCTGGGCTTTATTTCCGAAAGGGCCGACTGACTGGGAATGCAGCACTGTCAGTTTCCCCATCATCTGACTCAGATAGAGCATTCGCAATGTTAGAGCGAGATCCATGATCCTCATGAATCCGGGGATTTCTCTTATATATCCTCCCCCCACCCCTACAACCAAATCAGCGTCTGCCAGTCTGTTCATTGCTTCCTTTTCAGCTTTTTGCAAAAGCCAATCGGGGCGTTTCTTCCCAAATCGATAAGCCAAGCTCCATAATACGGTCGCAGATCCATTTCTTAGCAAGGAATATAGTTTGGCGATACGGTTTTTGGATTCCTCGTCCCAGATGGTTGTGATCAGCGAAGGCACAAAACGCACATCTGGAAAAAGCGGCTCCATATTGGCATTCGTGTCGATAGTAGCGACAGTGATATCGGGATTGTCAAAAACGCGCCGCATTTCCGCAATTAAGACTGACAATATGGCCATATCTCCGCCGCTTCCTTTGGCATAAGCATTTGCAATCACTATCTTCATATTTTTAGATATTTACTGGTTAATCTAACGTATTGTGTCAGAGTGTTTCGCCTATATATTTTTTCATCAAATTCTCTCTCTGCTTTTTTCCTTCCTGCACTACCCATCTCTTGCATAAGCTCAGGATCGGACAGGAGCCGATCGATACTTCCCGTCAACGCACCGACGTTATTAGGAGGGACCAGGAATCCTGTTTTCTCGTGATTGACGAGTTCGGGTATTCCGCCAAGGTTACTTGCCACTATCGGCCTGCCAACCGCCATCGCTTCGATACAGACCGTAGGAAGATTGTCAGGACAGAGCGAAGGTACTGCCACCAGAGATGACTGCTTGTAAAGTTCGGCAATTTCTTTAGGGGATTTATATCCCAATAGATAAACGATATCATCTATATGTAAGCCGGATATCTGTTCCTTCAATTTGTCCGCCAGATGCCCGCCGCCAACGATGCGCAATCGCATGTCAGGATGTTTTTCCTTCAATAATGCTACCGCTTCGAGCAAAACAGAAATACCTTTTTCCTCACTCAGTCTTCCGACAAACAGAATCTCTTTGAAATTTACCATGAGAGATGGAGGTGCGAGGACTATCCCATTGTGCAGCGTCTCGATGTGCGGGAAGATTCCAGACTGGCGGGCGCAGTTTGCATAAAAATCACTGCATGCCAATATGGTATCTACGTTTTTTGCAAGACGGCGCAGGATATAAAATCGCAACTTTTCCCCATAGAAGCGTAGTGACGGCTTATCGATAAAATAATCAGAAAAGGTTTTACGGTACGGCTCTAGCAGTGGTAAGTCGGAGATGCGAGTCGCATCGAACAAGCTTTGGTCGTGCATCGTCAAGACCGTGGGGATATTCTTGAGTGGCAGTAAGATAAAGGGCGAAGCCTTGGAAATCGTGTGCAGATGCACTACATCCGGTTGGAAATTTCTCAGTTCTCGTCTCAGTGCCAAAAACGCGAAAGGATTGAAGAGATACATAAACCTCATCAGCAAGCTCTCTTCGTTACCAATCAAAAATCTGGCGTCTGCGATATTTTCCCCATTCCCCTGCTCGTTTCCACATAGGATGCGTACCTGATGCCCCTCTTTTTCCAGTCCACGCCGAAGCTGAGCAATCATCGCTTCCGCGCCGCCGTGTAGAGTTGCCAGATTGTTGACCATCAATATTTTCATTTGGATATAATTGTGGATATAATGAATACAATAAATACAATAATATAATGATTTTCAACCCTTCCGTGTTTTGTCATTCCGAAATAAGGTACTCCGATTGAGGAATCTGGGAAAGATGCCAAGTGATGATAGCGTTATGTTTATCGGTACGTTCATAGTGTCTAATGTATTTCCCAGATCTCTCAGCCGAGTACGGCTTTCGAGATGACAGAACGAAGGGGTATCTGTTTAAATTTAATAGTTGCGGCAAATTTGTTAATGCGTAAGAACTATAAGCGAAACATTTATCCTTTATCTCATTCTATCACATTTTAATCTCTGTCATCTATCTATACACCTTTGCCTGTCCGCTGTCATAAATAAGATTCTTGTTGCTGTCGAAAAATTCCGTTGGCAATTTGTAATAGAGCACGTCGCCGTCGATGAATTCGATTACGCTTTTTTTCACGTCATTGGTGTAACTCAGGTAAACCATCGAGTCTTTACGCACAACCTCCGGCAAGACCCGGGTGTGGGCTCCGATATCGCTGTAGGTAAGCAGTCGGACGTTGGAAAAATACATGTCGCTCTGTACGGGCAGTTCGATGCTCAGGCCCTTCATCCACAGTAGCGCGTCCATTTCTCCGCCGTGGATATAATAAGCATCGTAATAGAATCCACTGTTATTGAGTGTCAGCATGGGCCTGCCACCGCCGGTTATCTGCGGGATGAAACCGGAAAGAAGAAGGAAAAATGTCACCAAGAATCCGTCAAAAAGTATAAGTCGTGTTTTTTTCTTGGGCGCAATCCTACTGAAGCCAGCCAAAAACCCCATGGTGACGGGGAACGCCAGTAATACTAGATTCTGTTGAAAGAGCCGCAGGAGTCCGTAATTGATTACGTTCTCCGGCAAGATAATCTGCATCGCCATAACAAAAACTCCCGCACCGCCGAGCGCAATATATTCCATCGGCACGTCTTTTTTGAGGTGCCCGCCGAATCTGCGCCCGAGTAGCAATGCCAGCAGGCTGAGGAAAATAAAAATCTGTAAAATTTTGGCATAGAATTGTTTGACCTCGTTATACAAACCTTTGAGCGGCGCATCTAGTTTTTCTTCGATTGTCACTCCGATCGGTTTCAGGGCAAGGGCGGGTTCATTGATCGGAGTCTCTTTGTATTGTTGCGTTACTTCTTTGGAGTAGAATTCCTCTTCATCCGCATCCACCCTACTCATCTCTACCGCCTCTTGGACGAAGGCCTCGAAGAGCTCGTCCTTGCTCAGCTGTGTTGCATTACTAAGGCTATATTTTTTTGGCCCTACGCTTTCGCTCTTACTGAAAGGGTTTTGGAGGCTAATTGCGATTTTACTCAATGTTTTGACAAAGCTTTGTGAGGTCTCCGTTATCGGTCCGGTCCAAATCGCCAATACCATTACCAATACGATAGTGACAGGCAGATGTAACATGCGCGGTTGTTTGCTTCGCTTGGCATTTCTTGTTGTGATATCGAGAAACGAAAATTTCCGCAATCGCTTGATGGAGAAAAGCATACGCATCAAAATATTCAGAACATATCCGCCCGCGAGGATGGCGATGGCGATATAGGAAGTGGAATAATGTGACAGAATCATTCCCGTGCCGAAAAGTATAAGTAGTAGATTGCGATTTTTTTTCTTAAAATATTCGTCCGTCAACAAGACGAAAAACATCGCGCCGAAGAACAGTAGCGCCATCCCCTGCCGGTTGAGCATCGCCATGTCGACGATGAACGTAGGGAAAGTCACATACAAAAGCGCGGACAGAAAGGCGACTTTGTCTGTAGAAAAGTGACGGGCCAGATAAAAAATCACTATCGCCAGAAGTCCGTTGATGAATTGGAAGAAAAATTTATAGACATAAAAATCTTGGATATGTAAAAGGCTCTGCAGATAAGTAGGCAGAATAGTTATGCTTAGGCAGGCATTGTAGGCATCCTCGAAGTTGTCCATATTCCAGAACTTGAGCCGGTTGGTCAGCGAGAAAACTTGGAATTCCAATTGCACATCGTGTCCGGTCAGGTAGTAGCCGCGCATCGAAGTCATCAGTAAAATTGCGACGGTTATACCGTAAAGCAAAAAGGCGAAAGTGGAAGTGTCGAGCTTGGCTTTGCCGCCGACCGCGAGCATAGCCAAAACAGCGATGAGAGCGATAGTTGCCATCGCGATTGCGTTCGTTCCGCCATTGGTCAGGACAACTGCTCCGGCCGCAGCTAGGACGGGAAGAAGAAGAGCAGAGACGATGACCAGCTTGTCGGATATGCGCAGTTCCGTTTTTTCGAGCATGAAATCTTTCTTGGCAAAGTAAGTCAAAGCCAACATTATCAATATGAATATATCCAATGCCATCAAGAGAGGCAAAGTTTCCAAGGGTCTGTCGATTCCCACTGAGGGTAAAAACGTGTTGGAGGTCAGCCCCAGCAGCGTAAGTAGCAGGGCGCTCAAAGATCCTCCCAGCGCCAATCCCAAAGGCCACGGTATTTTTTTCTCCGCGAGAAAAGGCAAAACGAGCAGCCCCGGAGACAGTATTATATATGCAAAAGTGAAAAGCATGCCGAGATAAAGAAAGTCATATTTCGTAAGCACGACAAAATTGACCACAGCAAGTCCTGCGAGGAAAAGAAGTATTTTGTTGTTTAATGATTTTCCCATATCGGTGATTAATGTATGTATATATTATGTGTCATTCTGAGGTACTCCGAAGAATCCCGTTATGTCCCGCATCGTAACGGGATACTTCACTACGGATGATGCTATCTAAAAAAACATAATACTATATATAATAATAATTTTATCAGTCTCGTCCCCACTCCTACCGGGAGAGGGTCAGAGTGAGGGGGAATAGCGGCGTATTCAATCATTCCAGTATCTCCCGATAAGCCTCATCCATATTTTTCCCAATCACACCCCAGTCGTATTCTCTCATCATCGCATCTCGCGCTTTTTTTCCCATCTCTATGCGCTTGGCTTTATTGCGGAATAGTCCGATAATATCCTTTGCAAAGTTGTCCGCATTGTCGGCTATCAAAATATTTTCTTGTTCGGAATAATTTATACCTTCAGCGCCTTTGGGTGTAGAAACGACTGCGAGCCCCGAGGCCATAAAAGTCAGTACTTTCAGCCGCGTACCTGAACCTTGCCGGACGGGACAGATGCCGATAGCAGACTGGTCGAGATAAGGTTTGATGTCATCGACGAACCCCAATCCAATGACAGTATCATCATCGATATTATTCTTTCGCAGATAATCCTTCGTAGCACCTATGGCAAAAAGTTTCACGTTCGGGACGGCTGCTCTTAATTGCGGATGGATTTCTCGCAAATAAAATTTGAGCGCGTCGGCGTTAGGAGCGTAGCTCGTGCCTCCGATGAAAATGAGCGTATTGTCTTTTTTACCTTGAGTCGGCTGGAAGATTTGGCAATCCACTCCGTTCGCTATCAGGTAAACTTTCGCATTGTATTTTCTAAAGTATGCCGCGTCGGACTCCGAGCAGGCGAAGATGGCATTTACATTTTTTGTCGCCTCGATTTCCAAGGCTCGCAATCTTCCCATCAAGAATTTTCCCGCCAGTTTTTTTCCGAAAGGAAAATTTTCAATCGCCCCTCGGAAAGCTTCGGCTTCCACGTTGTGTGCATCCAAAATTATTTTCACTCCCCTCTCTTGCAAATATTTGATATGCGGACGAAGCAGATAATACGCCTCGATCTGTTCCAGATGGATAGCTGCGGGCAATTCCTTTTCCGCCTCTTCGCGGATTTTTTCTCCCAAGCTGCTGAACCTATATTCGTCCATAAAGGGTTGCATACGGTTTACAAGCAGCGCACGCATTTTGAGAGATAATGAATTCGGAGCGGAACTTGCTTTTATGATCGGCAATTCCAATCCCATCTGTAAGTTCTTTATGTCCGCTTCCTTATTTTTAGCGATGCAGAATAATTGTACCTGCTTGCCGCTCTCTGCCAAGTTGCGCAAGAGATAGAGATTTCGTATCTCCGCTCCGCCGATATTGGCAGGCACATTGGCGCTGACAAAAAATATTTTATTGTGATTGATTTTTCCTGTTGAAAATTCTGGAAACATCCAGCTGTCAAAATCTTTCGCCAACTTCGTCCAGCTGAAATTCTCAGCTGCGAAAGTGCGCGCCTTCCTTGCCTTGATACTTTTTCTTTCTGGGTCTTCCAATGCTCGCAAAATTTCCGCCTCAATGTCTTCCAACTTTTCACTCTGGCTGATATATCCTGCCCGGCCTTCATCCACCGTTTTCGGCAGATCTCCGGTCCGGCTGACAAAGGGCACCACGCCTCGCATCATGTACTGCGGTGTTTTCATGTTGCTGGCCGCTCGGGTAGTAATGTCGTCCGGCATAAAGCCGTATCCCAAATCACCCGCTTGGAGATTTTCTCGCGCTTGTTCCAGCTCCAACCAGCCTGTAAAAATTATATTTTTATCAATTCCCGACTTCCGACTTTTTTCCTTGAAATATTCGAGGTATTTCCCGTCACCCATAAAAAGCACTTCGACGTCAGGATATTTCTTGATGATAGAAGGCAGGGAGTCAAAAAGTGGCTCGACGATATTTTTGCGATTTACCGAACCCATATAAACTATTCTTTTATCTTTATCCGAAATGCGTACAGGAGCGAACCAGCTTGTGTCGATACCGTTCGGCATCAGATGGATAGGTTTTTGCGGAAATTCTTTTTTGTATCTTTCAAAAAGATAGCTCGATGCGGTGACGATACGGTCGCTGTATTTTTCAGCTAAAGCCTCGCACCATGCCACCAGCTTCTGCTGATGTTTCGGATGTCCTTCGATCTTCATCACTTCGCTTCCCAAATCATCCATGTCCAAAACGACCGGAGTTTTTCTCAAAAATTTTGCCGCCAGTCCGACAATACTGATGGGTGTCGGTTTGTATATATAAACCACGTCTGGCTTTTCCTTGAGAGTGAGGTAGAGCGCACCAAAAATATATGGAAGCAGATTGATCTCCATTTTTTTGGTTTTGAATTGCCATGGCTGCAGAACTCGCACGCCATCCAACTCGCGGACCTCCTCCGCCTCGAATCCGTTGTATTTGTCCGCACTCGGACAGACAATCGCCGTCTCGTGCCCCAGCTCTTTAAGCTCTCGGGCGAGACTGAGCGCGCGGTAAGTGAAATTACTGCGCACGCTTCCGGATGTCAGGAAAAGTATTTTCATACTGGTTGATTAAATTTATCTAAATGTATTGTGTTATTCTGATTTTATCTGTCGTCCTGAGTTCAGTCGAAGTATCCTATATGTTACTATAAATAATAGTTAGCTAAGTCTCGTCCCCTCTCCTACCGGGAGAGGGTCAGGGTGAGGGGGAACAACAGCGTACCCAATCATTTATATCCCGCATAGTAACGGAATCTTTCGCTCCGTTTCACTACACTCAAGATGACACCTTCTCACGTTATATAAAATAATATTTGGTTAAGTCTCGTCCCCTCTCCCATCGGGAGAGGGTCAGGGTGAGGGGGAATGATAGTTCATACTTTTGTGTATCTATTATTCTGACCGCTTCATCGCCTTCTCCAATATCTCATTATATTTTTCCATCCGTTTCTGCCAGCTGAAATCTTCTACCACCCGCTCTCTCGCCGCCTCGGAAAATCTTTCCCGCAGTTGCGGATTGCGTAGCAGTTCCGCAAGCTTATTCGCTAAAATTTGTGGAGAATTCGGTTTGATGAGAAATCCTTCCTTACCATTTTCAATCATCGTGGGTATACCGCCAATGCATGTACTGACTACCGGCAGTCCGACGGCCATCGCTTCCAGTATCACTAACGGCTGACTGTCATTGCTCGTGGGAAGTGCAAAGACGTCAGCTTTCTGATATGCCTTCAATAGTTCTCGTCCTTCCAATCTTCCTCGGAATATTACATCCGATTTCAGATCATTTTTCGCCGCATAAGCTTCGTATTCGCTTTTAAGATTTCCATCACCAGCCACAGTGAGCTTGATAGTAGGAAATTCTTTCTTCAGGATTTTCATAGCATCCAGCAAAGTTTTCAGTCCTTTGTACTCTTGCCCTCTTTCCAGATTAGCCACGAAAAGCACGTTAGTATCTTGCTTGTGTATTTCGGGGTCGGGCGCGAAGAATTCCGCATCCACTCCCGGCGTAATCGTTGCGCTCTTGCTCGTATATTTTTTCAAAAAATCCATACGGACAAAATCGGAAGAACAAATAATATATTTGGCGCGACGGAGCATAAATCCCAGCAAAGTTTTTTCATATGCTAAAATAAAAAGATCCAGATAATTCCCCTTGCGCATACTGCCGGTATGATACGTAACTACTTGCGGTAAATTCTTTCCTATCCAAGAAGTCATATCTCCCAGTCCCGGTACCGGCGTTTGCACGTTGATGACGTCCGGTTTTTCTTTCGCGATGATTTTCTTGATCTTGCCGTACCATCCGAATCCGAGCGGTGTATTAGAAAGTCGGATATCACGGCTCAAACGATAGATTTTTATTCCTTCAGTTTCCTCGATGATATCTTTCCCTAAATTTTCATTAGCACAAACTACCACTACCCGCCATCCATAATCACGATTAAGCAGTCGCGCGATTTGCAGCGCGTATCTTTCCAATCCCCCGCCCTCAGGCGGAAAGTATGGGGTCGTGATTACGATGGTCTTTTCTGTGTTCATACCAATTCACCGTTAGTTAAATATTCAACGTCGCCATATCCGCTGATATGCGCGAAGAGTTTTTCCAATCTTTCCCAAAATTGACATTCCTCTATCTCCCAGCTGTGTCCCCAGACGTGGAAGACTCCGCCTTCCTCTTTGATCTTATCAAACATCGCCATACCGAGTATCTCCCAATGCTTGTAATAGATTGCTGTTTTCTCGGGATCGAGATTTGCGAAGCGAGCGATCTTGACTGCGTCCGAACGATGGCTGTAAGTGTGGATGCTGGTCGGCAGCTCCAAGGGTGTATCGCTCAAGTTCATAGAGAAACGATCTATGGTGCGCGCCAGAGTGAAGCCGTGTTTTTTCACCTGCTGCACATTGAGGAAAGTGTAGCTTCCTCCCGGGTAGCAGAAACTCGTCACGGGCTTTTCCAAAAGTTTCTCCAGATATTCTTTTGATTCCCGGATTTCCTTGTCTGCTTTCGCCGCACTGATTTTCCCCAGCCGCGGATGCGTCATCGTGTGTGCGCCGATTTCGAATTCTTGTGAGAGTTTGCGCAGCTGAAAATCGCTCAGCAAATCCTCTCTCTTGAATTCCCGATTTTCGGGCGCAACGTAAAACGTACCTTTGAGGTCGTATTTCCGGAGCAGCTCGGCAAGTTTGAGATCGAGCTTGTGCCCGTCATCCCAGCTTGTAGTTACAATTACTTTCGGCATATATTTATTTAAATATTATTCTTAAGATTGAAAACCTCTGCGACTCCGATAGCGATGTTGTTCCAGCTATACCGCTCGATTTCTCGACTTGAAACGATAGAGTTGCGGTTTTCTAAAATTTTTTCTATTCCCTTTGCAATGCTTTGCGGGCTATTCTTAGTAATCACATCGCCGCTATTCTCTCTCATAAAATGTCGTGCGGCATTCTGTGGTTCATTAACAGTCAGTATCGGCAAACCGCAAGCCTTGGCTTCCAGTACTACCATTCCAAATCCCTCACGGCTCGACGGCAGTGCCAGCATACGGGAAGATTTCATATATGAAAAAAGTTTATTTTCTTCGACAAAACCCGAGAAGCGGACATTCGATTCTAATCGCAAGTCGTTCACGAGCTTTTTCAGCCTATCTTCTTCCGGCCCTTCGCCGACAACCGTGAGCATTACATCAGGAAAATTCTTCTTTACGATATCCAGCGCCGCAATCAATTTATCGACATTCTTATGGGCAATCAATCTTCCGGCGAAAATGATATCCGATTTTTCTTTCCCCGCTTCTGCCTCTGCAATCTTTTCGAGGTCGATACCATTCGGAATGACGACGACGTTCTTCTTTCTTCCCAGTTTGTCCGCAAGCTCTTGTGCGGTCTGGTCTGAAACGGCAATTATGGTATCGGGCAATCCGGATGCGATCCGCTCCACCGCGTAGCCGACAATTCCCATCAGCCCCAAGTATTCCCTCCAATACCCACATCCCCAAACTTCGTGCCAAGTGCAGTAGAGAGGCTTTCTCTTAATCCAAGTGACTAATCGTAATGAAAAAAGCGAGAAATACGGGAAGCTGCAGCAA
Organism: Minisyncoccota bacterium; assembly: GCA_028690055.1. GTDB lineage: Bacteria > Patescibacteriota > Minisyncoccia > JAHIHE01 > JAGLIN01 > STD2-77. Next base: position 12,210 of record JAQVBZ010000009.1, read on the forward strand.
TCGATCACGTCGAAAGATTCTTTGCGTAGTTGCCAAGCAGCCAAGCCGAATCGGAAAGCTTCTCCGATTGATCTTTTTCCCTGCTTCGTGTACAGAGATTCGTTTCTCATTATGCCGTGCAAAGTCATACCGTTTTCCTTGATCACATCAGCTCCGTTCCAGGATTTCATTCCGTAAAAATGCACGTCATATCCTTCTGCCGCCAAACGCTTGCCCACTTCGAAGAAGCGCTTTTCCGCACCGCCGGTGACGTATGGGAAAATCGCATCATAGACGAAGGCAATTTTTTGCTTTGGCTCGTTCATGGTTTTATAAAAATAGATTCTTAAAATTCGAAAGTTTCTTTTTCCTCTTATTTAGTCCTCTGTGCATCAACTGTTTGAATACATCCCAGCCATCATATAAAGTGTCGAGCTTTGATTCTCCGACACGTTGACGGTACTCTATCGGCACTTCTGCGCACCGGAATCCGTTGGTAAATGCCTCGATTTTTATTTCCTGTGAAAATGGCATACCAGGCGACTCTACCGAAATCGCTTCCCAAACGTAGCGTTTGAAAATCCACATTCCTGATTGCGAGTCGCGAAAAGGACAAGAGAAAAAGGCATTCATTATCTTCGTCAAAACAAACGTACCCAACGCGTGGATGTGTGCCATCAGACCCGGGTTCAGTTTTTCCAGGCGGTTGGTGCTCAGGAACTCCAAATCATTTCCCAAAAGATATTCTACCAATTCCAGTGTCCGGTCGAAAGGATAAGTCATATCCGCGTCGCCCGTGACTACGATATCGCCCGTCGCGTTTTTGAATCCCTCTTTGTAGGCGTTGCCATAGCCACGTTCGCACTGCGAAATAACCGTCGCTCCATTTGCGCGCGCAATCTCAGCGGTACGGTCTTCGGAGCCGTTATCCACGACAATGACTTCCGTCTCGTAGCCCGCTTCGTGAAGCTTTTCCCTCGGTATCTGTTTTAAGACTGCCTCGATTCCCGCTTCCTCATTGAGTGCAGGGATGACAATTGAGATTTTCATATATTTATTTGTCATTGTTTATAATAAAATGTATCGCCTGCCCGCCTTCGGGAAGCGTCACGGATATGATTCCTGTTTTAAAGTTTCGAGTGGGAATGTACGACTCGCTGATAGTTGCGCTCTCTCCTTCTTTGATAAATGCTTTGCCTTCTTTTACGGGAAGATTTTCTTGGCTCATATTATCTTTGAAATATATATAATAAAGATATTCTTTATCGATGCCTTCCGAGTTTTTTATGGTAAAGGTGAAATCAATCATCTCTCCGGAAACCGCAGTATTTGGCAAGTCGTCATAATATTCGAAATGTAGGGCGGTGAACGGTTCTTCTCGAGGAATCAGCAGCAGCATGTCCATCTTGCGATATACCCACTCCTGACTGGCCGAGGCATAACCGGCAAGGGTAAAAATTATAATTGCTGTTAGAAAGAGAAAGGGCAATTTGCTTTTCCTTCTATTTTTACTCGGAGATTGCTCTCGCATATACGACAAAACGGTTCCACCTGTCATTTGTGGCGTGTCTTCTCCTATGTTCATTCCGTTGTGCAGCAAAGCTGTTTTGAGCAAATCCGTTGCGTTCATATTGCGATTTTATACGATTATCCCATTTAATCACTTAACCGTAGAGAATAGCAGATTTTGAGGCATTTGTCAAGGAAGCTGACTGACCCAATCGCCTGCACTTCCCGAAGCATATTTTCATCCGAATAAACCTGGAGTTAGATTCCCCTCTCGAGAGGGGAAGAGCCGTTATGGCTTTAGCTATAACGTTGCGAGGGGTGTGTTGAAACGGCTAATTACTGACGATTTACATCTTATAAACCCAATTGCTGCGTGGTATTGGAATTATGAGTCGCAGACCGTCCCCACACACCCTGCGCGACAACAACGCTACGCATTTGTTGGCGCTACCCCTCTCCAGAGGGGAATTAAAACGATCTGAGTCTAAACCGCTCTACCCCCCCGTCATTTTACCAAAAACGAAAAAGCCATCGATACTATTCCCTCTGATTGCTAGTTGCGCGGCATTTCGTGCATATAACAAGGAGTTCGGTATCGATGGCTTACATCTTTAGAGGTGCAATAATACGGTTAATCCGTTCGGCAAGGCTTTACTTCCGAGAGAATATATCTTTCAGTGTTTGATAAACGAGTTTCCTGGTTCCGTCATAGCGCAATATGCCGAAGAAATTCTCCGTAGTAGATTTGTCAGTGCTGCTGTCACATAGAGAATACCAAAAAACGTTCCCTATATGGTTAGGATTTTCGGCTTGGAAGGCGAAGATGCTTTTTGCCATCTGGCTTTGAGCCTCCTCGCTCATAAAATCTTTCCCATACGAAAAACCTTCCTCTCCGATGGCGAAATCTCTGCCTGGCCCGCCGGTAGGAGCTCCGTATTCGGTAATCCATATCTTTTTTTCTCCGTCATCATTTTCGTTCATAACTTGCCAGACTGATTTGATTTGCGGCCAACCGTAGTCATAACCGGGGTAAGTATAGGGATGTAATCCTAAAATATCGAAATAATCCTTGGCTCCTTCCCCGTACATCGTTTCGATGAAACTCAAGGGAGATATACTTTCATCCTCCTCATCCCCCATATCGGTCAGTCCGGCAGAAACCACTATCGCGCTTGGATTTACTTCTTTGATTCTGGCGTAGGCGGCTTTGAGCAATTCGGTATAGTCGTATGCGTCCGGTACGGGATACCAATATACTCTATAGTTGGGTTCGTTCCATATTTCCCAATTATCAATCGTCCCTTTATATCTCCGTGCGACAGTACCGGCGAAATCAGCAAACAGCTCATAGTTTTCAGGTGGACACTGCTTGCCGCTCGGGCAGGAGCCTTCCTGTGCCCACTGTGGCGCATAGGTTATGATACCGAGTGATTTGATGCCATATTTTTTAGCGGTATTGGCAACGCGATCTGCCCCACCCCAATCATAGCTCTGCTCATTATTCGGCTGGATTGCCTTCCAGTCCAAGTCCCAGCGCACCCAGGTAACACCCAAATTAGTCAGTTCTTGAAAAAATCTATTCAAATCTTCCTGTTTCCAATAAACAAGATTTCCTCCGGCAGCTATTCCAAAACCGTTATCGACGATATTCGCGGTCGTAGTGGTTGATAAGAATTGATCTGCCGCGGCCTCCCCCTCAATAGTGGAAACAGCCTCATCCGGAGTGCTTCTCGCCCGCGCACCGTGGCAGATTAAACCGTCTGTAGCCGTCTGGTCAGACACTCTCGCTTGTTGTAACAAAAAAACAGCCGCAATTAAAAAGAGCGGCACAATAAGGAAGCCCATTTTTTTTACTCTATTGTAGTTTGATTCGCGATAAAGCATATCTTTGTCTTAGCCCCACCAATGCACCTGAAGACTGAATCTTCGACGAGAAGACGCCGGATTTTCAAAAGTATATTTTCAAGTAAATATATCTTACACCAATTTCGCTTTTTTGGCTATTTTGCTGAATAAAGATAAAATAAAATCCCAAAAACACTTAGTGTGTTTTTGGAACAAAATTTTAGAATTTATTTTTTAATAGTATCTTTTTGTTTTTTAGTTTTTATCAATCACCACAAAAGTTTTTTGTTTCAGTCCCGCATAAAAGGCCATTGCTTCTATAGCTCCTATCAGAGGTATCGCAAGTAGATAATGAGGCTTTTTTAATTTTATGATTCCGTAGATATACACCATCCAACAATAAAGTCCTCCGGGTATTGCACACCAGAGAGGTCCCCACATAAACCAGAGAGGGAGGAATGCCCAAGATCCAAATATACCTAATGCCCCCATGACCAACCGGGAAGCCACGACAATCTTCATCGTTACCGGACAATATTTCCAGTCGTCCATTATGCCTTTAAACCACCTACCTCGTTGTTTGAGAAAATCTTTGACGGAATTTGGTGATTTTATACATACTTTTGTGGACGATTGCCAAGTCTTGTAGCCTCTGCGAACAAGCTCTGAGGCGAAACGGAAATCTTCGGTCAGAGACCTGTTATCATAACCTATCTCTTTCAGTACCTCTCCTTTGACTGTCAAAAGTTCGCCATGAAGTCCTATGAGCGGAGTCTTGAGCAATCCCGTGAAAAATCTAAAAATAAAAAGGTCATCAAAGTAGCGAATGGAATCCATCACATAACTGATATCACTCTTCCCTCTTCTGGGATAAAGTACCGGATTCATAGCGACATAACCTTTTTCGTCATAGCCTGGAATTTCGAAAAGGAATCCGTCATCATGCACCAGATTGTCGTCATCCACGAAAGTATACCATTTTCTTCCCTCTACCTTGGTTTCTATGAAGAAATTCATTGCCCTTCCTTTTCCGACCAAGTCTCGGCGGTAATCTTTGGGGACTATCACCAGATTCAGCCCTATAAGCTCGGGAATAAGTTCGCTTCCTTCGTCGACAAGTATCCAGATCGGTACGTTCAAAGTCTTTTTCGTGTGCGCTATGCACTCGAATAAAGCTTTCTTCACTTTACTGTTCGCTATCGATACTATGACTACTTCCACATTTTCAGCCTTTTCTCTTCCCCTTTTTGGTTTGTACATCTGAGCAATCAGTCCCAAAAGGATGAAGACAGAGAAACAAGTCCAGCAGAAGTAAGCACTGTTTTTCAATAATTCGGACAAATAATACCACGTATTCAATTTTAAGCCTCCATTTTTATACGCAGTTGCTATCCTAGCTGATTATTCTCGGTCTGTCAATTGTTCATGGGGCAGAAATAAGTTTGACACAAATTTTGAAGGGCGCTAGAATGAAGTAGGGTGCTTAATATGTAAATAAAATATATGATTTATCAAAAAATTCTCGGTACGCTAGCACTGTTTGTCTTTGTAATAGGGGTCATTTTTTCCACCTATTCCTTCGTAAGCGCTGGCAATAATTCTCAAGGAAATCTTCAATTTGACGGTATCGTAACCGACATATCCAATGACTCGATTACATTGGATGATGAAACGATTATTTATATTAACGAAAAGACCAATTTTGTTGCTCAGCTGAACTTCACTGATATCAAGAAGGGCGATCGCCTCAAAATCAATGCCAAAGATACCGGCTCTGAAATCGTTGCTAAGGTTGTAAAAAGGATCAGTTGCGGTTCAGGATATGGAAACGGGCATGGGAATGGTAACGGTAACGGAAATTGCAATGGAAATTGCAATGGAAATGGAAATTGCAATGGAAATGGAAATTGCAATGGAAACTAGCGCCGGACGATTGAATTCTAAATAGAAAAACGCCTTCGGGTGTTTTTTGTCACGGAAAAATAAATGCGAGCCGATTTGATTCATTCTGTATCATAGAAAAAAGATTTTTGATTTGTCATTCCGGCCTCCGAGCCGGAATCTGCGATATACTACGCTGACACTTGCTGTCCTGAGAGGAATAGAACTATTTTACGGCATTTCTGAGGTCGTAATATAAAGTACGGCGTAATAAATTGCATCTAGAAGAAATATATCGCAGATTCCGGGTCAAGCCCGGAATGACAGAGAGAAGTTAGTATAGAACTTTATACAAAAAAATTTCCTTCGCTTCGAAAACTTTCTGAAGCCTTGCCGACTCATCCAGAAAACCATATTTCTGCCAGTCGGCAGTTTTGGCTAAAACGATATAATCAACGCTTTGTGTTCGTAAAAAATCAATATTATCGTCCAGACTTTGTTTCCCCTGAAGCATCTCAGTAATCCGCTCATCCCACTCCATTTGTGATCTGTCTATGATATAGATGCTGTCCAAATTTTTTCCGCTTATGATTTCGGCGGTAAAAAAACTTCTCGCCGGATTGGCGGCCGTAATCTTGCCGGCAAAATCCAGTTCAGGGTAGCCGTGCCAAGGCAAGAAAAGGACGTTCTCTTTTTGTGTATCGGCATTAAGCGTCTCCTCTACCTCATACCAGGAGTCGGGATATTGATAAGCGCGAAGCTGTCCTTTAAAACCGAAGAACATGTTGTTGACCAATAAGTAGCAAAACATAATGACAGATATGAACGAGCAAGCGTAAATAACCTTTTTTGTGTTTTCTTTAGCGCTCCGACTGATCCAATCGGCAGTCAATTTGACGCCCAGCGGAAAAAATAGCGCGTAAGAAAAGGCCAGTACCCCTGTTACCTTAGCAGTCTCTCGCATCCCCGCAAACCCCGGCAAATAGCGAAAAAGAAAATCTGTAAGCAACCATGTAATAGTGGTAGCATACCCCGTAGCAATCAGCGCGGCTGGCAGGAAGATTATACCCAGGGATATTGCCAGCGTGTTATTCTTTTTTGCCAGATTAATAAATCCGACAAAAGAGAAGGCAATGATAACAAGAGTCAGCACCCACCAGTAAGGGAAGATATCCTTGGGAAGGAAAAATGAGTCCTGCCAAAAACCGTAGAGAGAAAGCACATTAAAGAATGCTCCCCAAACAGGATCGGACATCGTCGAGAATGCCTGGAAATCACTGCTCGTGATTTTCGCCAGTGTACCATCCGCATCCAAAAAGCTTTTAAGCCAGAAAGAATTAACAATCAATAACAGAAGACCTTGTAAGACCGCAAACAAAACAAGTTTTTTTCTTATCGGCGCCGTCTCAGGCTTTTTGAGATTAGCGAGTCCGACGACCTGTGCCAGATAGACGATAGCGATCACCAGCATAAACCAGAAAGCGATATACGCCCAGTGCAGGCTGATCAGAGGATATATGGAGAATAGTGAAACAGACATCCAAAAATCTTTCCGTTTGTCGCTTTTGAGAAATTGAAGAAAGGAACTGATTACCAACGGGAAAACGGCGTACCCCAGTAGTACCAACCATTGTCCTGCCAAAAGGCGTTCGAACACATACGGATTGAGCATATAGAAAATCCCGGAAAGAATCGCCCAGCGGCGCGGCATCAGATTACGGGACAATGTAAACATAAGATAGCCACTGAGGTAGAGTATGAGAGACAAGAGAGCTTTTTGCAGAAACGCCGTAGAAACAAAGCTACTGAATAATTTAAGCAGAAGCATCAACGGGTAGCCCGACGTCACGCCGTCGGATATATATTTACCCAGCTGAATATTCGGCCCCCAGACCATATCCAGTAGGAATATATATCCTTCTTGAAAAAAGACAGGTAGCATAACGGCGCAAACGATAACAAAAAACATCATCTGCGGCAAGAATCTTTCTCTCCCTCGGTTTTCTCTTTTTCCCTTGTAAACCGTTCCGAGGATGGGCAAAATTTTAAATATCGATATTTGAGCCATCTTATTGTCTGTGGATATCTCTTTCGGACTTTTCTCCACAACCATAGCATGGCAATTTTCTTTTTCAATAACTGCCTCGGCCATTTTGAATCCACCACCAACCGCCTGCCATTCCAGCTCCCCTTCCTCCCCGGCAATTTCTTTGCGAAGATACCAAACTCGTTCAGTCACGCGTGTAAAAATCCGACTGAGAATTAATCCGATTCTGGATGTCGAACGCTCTGACATTGTCGCGTCTTTGGATGTTTGTCTCATGTCATTTTCTAAATCCATCTCGGAACAATTCTTATTTTCGATAGTTGTATCCAGAGTGTTGATTCCAATAATGGGTTTCGGCGCCTCGACTATGTCATTTTCGTCCTTACCTTCTTTGCGAAAATCCCATATTTGTTTTGCCACACCAAAAAAAAGAAAAAAGTATGTCCATATCGCCGCTTGCTCTGCCCATTCCTCTCCTTGAAGGAGAATATAGCTGTCACTTAGAAATAACAGGATGGGGCAAGCCACCAGACAGAGTAGCGCCAAGGCAATCGAGATGCGCGCATCCAGATTCCAATAAAAAAGCGAAAAGAAGAAAATGAGGAAAAAAATCGATTCGATTTCCCAACCGAGAAATTGCATCGTAAATATAAAAATCAAAAAGATAATTACTGCGCCCACTATGTCAAAAAGCTTTAATCTGTTGAATAAGCCCAAGATTTTCTGTCCCGGAGACTTGGTCCAATAGAAGATGACAAACAGCGATACGACTAGAAGTCCTATTCCTTCCCCCCAGCCAAGAACTTGTTTTGTGAAAATCAGTATCAGAAAAATGAAAGCCTCGCCGACAACATCAGCGGTACGCAGATTTTTCAGCACATACAAAATGCCGCGAAATATATCGGTGGGAGTGAAAAGATAATCTGAATATTTGAATGCCATGGTTGTTATTTTTCTGCATTAATTAACTTGTCAGTATACGCTATGTTTGCGACTTGTCAACCTCATTTGAGGTGAACATCGGCACTTTTCTTCTTCTCTTCCTCCAACCATACCCCCAATATCCGAGGCATCCCAGAAGTGTTGCCCCGGAGAAAAACAGTCCTAGATAGAACCATCTCTGTGTAGAAAATTCTATCACCATTTCCATATCGTAGCTTCCGTCAGGATTCTTCGTACAGGCGGAATTCTCATAGCAGAGCATCTCCGGCTCCGCATACCAGCCATTCAGGAATCCGTATAATGCAAAATGCTTGTTGTCTTCCACTCTGTCTGGTTTTGCCCATGGTACCCATTTGTCGAGGAAGCCTTGTACTTTCTGGTTATTCATCCGCGCTTGCCATTGTGTGTGGTAGCTCTCATTCATCGCGAGGTAAAACGGAGCGGTCGCGCCTTTGATATGGACCAACCTCTTGGTCGGATTGATAAAATCAAAAGTGATTGCCACTGGCTTTTTCGTCTGCGTTTCTGCCTTACTAACAAGGTAATAAGTACCGGAAATATCTGGAATTTTGACCAATTTGAAATTATCATAGCGATTGATGATACTCATATTACCATTGACCGGTCGTGCGTACACGAACAATGAAACCTGAGTGACGCCGTCGGGTATCGTTATATTTTTTGTGAAAGTATGCCAACTTTTATCGTTAATCGCGACATCCTCTTTGATTACGGTCTTGTCGACATCGTCAAAGCCGAGATAATAAGACATGTTCGACGCATTCGGACTCTGATAGTCGAAACTGAATTGATATGTGTTTCCGCTTGTTACCGGTATTTTGGTCGAGGTACACGCGACATGCCTCGCTGCTTCGAGCTGCAATGACCGCTCGCCGGCTGTCTTCTCATTTGTATTCAGATTCATAGCGATAATAGGCTTGTTGTCATAATCATAACAGTCTCCTACTTTATCCGTCCAAGTGCCACTTTCGAAGGAAGGGTTAAGTATGATATTATTAGGGTCGAAACTGTTATCCAGATAAGTAAAAATATTATCATCCTCAGCCAGTGGGGCATCCGCCTTTTCAAACTTGCCAATGCCGGTTAATTCGATTGCCGCCAATCTCTGCATCTTGGTCAATTTCAGGTTATCATAGTTGTTAACCATACTAGTCTTGTTGTCGTCCGAATAGGTATACAGATAAAACACAGCTTCATTCACGTCTCTGGGCGCGAATATATATCTGTTATACATTAACCATTTATTGTTGATAATCGGAATCTCGCTTCTTACTACCGTCCTCTGCTGATCGTTGAAACCAAGATAGTATCCAGCCATTTTAGCATTAGGACTCTGATAATCGAATGACAGCAAATATGCGCTCTTTTCGTCAATCGGAACGCGGATTGAAGTACAGGCAATATGGGTGGTTGCTTCCATGCGCAACGACTGATTTCCTGCAGTTTTATTTAAGATATCAAGATCCATACCCATTATGGAATTCTCATCGTAATAATGGCAATCCCCTATTTCTTCCTGCCATAATCCGTTTTCAAACGAAGCATTAGGAACGACATTATCACTTCCATATAGTACTTCGACCGTCTGATTCTCGTCACTCCTGCCCAAGCTCAATTCCTGCCCTGCGACAAGCGGCTGCAATTGCCCATGCGCCAACAGATAATAAGATTCATTCGGGGCTATGTCTAAATTGACAGTCTGTACTATATTCTTTGCCCCGGCCTTATTGTCAATTTTCTGTCCGTTTAAAAATACAGTCTCTTTTGATTCAGTGTATAGGGTTAACTGTTTTTCCTCTAGCAATCCGTATAATCTACTGCCTTTGGTATCCAGATAAAAAACATTCTCCTTGGATGATAAGATCTTCGGCATTTTCGACGATGCGCCTTCGACGTTGTCGTCGTATATATCCAGCAGATCCGTTACGGGCAGATTCGAGTCCGGTTTTATATTGTTCGTAAAATAGAAACCCTTTTTTAGTTCTTGGGTGATGAAATCATATTTCTTTTCCAGATTTGCGTATGGATTGAGATGGAACAGCTCATCAAAGACATATATCGGCGGCTTGTATCCAATATTCTCGTAAACAGTCAGATCCATAGTTCCCATATCTACCTTGTCCAGATAATCAATCTTATCGAAAGCATCTACGTAACCCTGTCTTTCTCCCGCATAAGGGAATATATTTTCTTCCGCTGCCGGCGCTTCCTTGGGGATAATCAGATATTTGACACTCATCGCGTCCATTATAGCTTTGCCATAAGAGGATTGGAATATGTTCGCGTACAGATTTGGATCGGTAAAATTGCCCAGCAAGCTCGGGATTTTACTGAGAGCGTCGAATCCTTCCCTGCTACCATAATTATGTCTTTGATCGGTAAACAGTTCCCACAATGAGATTTTAGGATGATTCAAGTCATAATACGCCCATTGGGAAGTCAGCGGGGCCCACATAGTCCGGAAGTAGCCGGATTCATTTGCAATTTTTTCATCCAACAGCTTATATTCTTGCGGTTTTTCCCTGTTGACAGCGAGGGCTCCAATCTCTTTGGTGACGAAAGGTATGGAATTGAAGAGCAAAACTATAGCAAAGATAGCAAAGACCAGCGTCTGCTGATATTTCCCCTTAATAAAAGACAAGAGATATTTCATACCGAAAGCGAATAGTCCCAGATAGCCGATTCCTAGCAGCAGATAGAATTTTGATGCCAGGCGAAAGAGAGAGAATCCCGGAAAATAAGTATAGAGCCACAGATATAGACCGCCGAAAGGTTCCGCGGATTGTTTTGTAAGCAAAATAGCAGTCAGCAATATTATCGCAAAAAATATTATATATTTTTTGTTGTGCTTCGTTTCCCTTTTGTATTTCAATAGCGCGCAGAAAGACACCGCGGGTACTAACCAGCTGTGTGTGCTGATCGGAAAAGCGACAGTTTCATCACCGACTATCCCTCCCGACCAACCACTGTCAAAATATGCGAGAGAATATAGAGCTGAAAAGAATTGGTCCCCCCAAAGCCCTCTATTCATTACGCTCAAAAAATTCTGTTTATCGGCAAATATCACCGGTAGAAACCAGAATAGGTTTATCAACAGAAATAAACCGATGAGAAACAAAAATTTGATCCTATTCGGCCATAGATTTTTTTTATCAAAAAATACGACGAAATAAACGAACAAGATAAAAGTAATGATATACATTATCCTGATTTCGTAAAAGCAACCGAGGGAATAGATTAGCACGAAATAAAAAACGTTCTTATATGAGAAGTTATCAACAAGCTTGATGAAGACTAACAGTATGATGGGTGTCATAGCATTTAGCAGGGCTATGGGCAGATGCGCAGTGTCTCGCAGAAGCAGATAGGTACTGAAACCGTAAAATAAAGCTCCCAGGAATGATATTTTCCGATCTTTGATGATATGTCTCAATAGATAATACGGTGCCAACACCGAAAGAAACACGATCGGCCACATATAAGTCAGCTTGACCGCCAAATCATAATTTCCCATCAACCCCCATATGTATGCGGGAAAGAATGAATTGATTTGGATATTGAAATAACCCGCTTCGGCATAGCCCAACCAGGTCGCCTGGCCAAAATTGACCATCTGCGAAACGGCATTATTCGTTAGGTACTGCCAGTCGTTGAAGAATAATATACTTTTCAAATTGAACCATTCGATATGTGAGACAATCGACAAAATAACCAAGATAATTGGGTAGATATCCATTCTTGAGCGCAATTTTTCGTAGGTTGCTCTTACTCTTAACATAAACATCGTGGCATCCTTAAGGTATTTATAAGATTTGCGGCAGTTCTCCCCTCCTTTGTATGCGTTGGAAATAATTTATTTTCTTCATTCTTTTTTAACGCCCCCTCGCTGTCAGTCTCTTTGTTATAATTTCAGAAAATTACAAACCATGACTCAATTCATGCATAGTCTTTACCTTTAGAGAGCCGTCCCTTTCTTTGGCTGCGATATAATCTATGATTTTCTGAAATTTTTCGGGAGGGTAATACAATCCTCCTTGCGGTCCGATTTGATGGAAATAGAGATGCATATATTGTTTGTTCTTGATTGCTTCATCGATCCAACTGATTACGACTTCGGGAGGGTTTTCTCCTGCCCCTTGGCGTGAAATATGTGTTAGGTCGAGAGGAAAATCGTTCAATCCTTTTTGACTGCTGGTACTGGAGGTTATATAGGGGTCAATCAGGAACAGGATATGTTCGTCTATCGTATCAAAGGGGGCGCAAAATTCTCCTGCGCCGTTCGTCCAACCGTAAGCGATAAGGCGATTTCGTGCATCTTTCACGGCGCTAACAACTCTTCCGTCCGTGATACCCTTGTCGCTCACCAGATTGATATGTCTCAAGGTATGATTACTGATAGACCACCCTTCATCATACATTTCTTGCAGCTCGTCTTTGGTCAGCAGTCCCTTACCGCCGATATTGTTAGTAATAACATAATTAGTGCCCTTCAGACCAAGCTTTTCCATACGAGGAAAAGCTTCGGTGTATACCGTTCCCCCGTTATCGTCGAAGGATATTGTGATAATAGCTTTATCGGACAAGATGGGGAAATCCGGTTTGTATGCGCTCACATTTTGGTTTGCTCCGCTCGTAATCGACGCTGTCTTAGGCGGATTATTCATACTATCGGTAAGCCTATCAACAAAATCCAAGGTGCAAATTATTAGGACGATTGAGAGCAATCCGGCAACAGCAATGTTACCCCCATTTTTTCTAAAAAAATTGTGCATAATTTGTTAGTGTATATATTTGATAAACATATCGCAGCTTTTCTCGAAATTGATTTCTTTGCTCCACTCCCAAGCTTTTCTTCTCATCTTTTCATACAGGGCCTTGTCCTCAAGCAGTCTCCCGATATTTTCCGCCATCGCTTCCTCCGGACTATTCTCCCTGCAAACCAATCCCGTCTCTTCATGCCTTACACTGTCACGCAGGCCGTCAACATCATAGACGATTGCCGGCGTGCCTTGGCTGTTGGCTTCGGTAACCACCAATCCCCAGCCCTCTTTGACCGAGGTAACGAGCAGGATATGCGATTTTTGAAATAGCTCTATCTTCTTGTTTGCGTCCACTTTTCCTAGAAACTTAATGGAATCGGCATACTGAGAATTTTCTGCCAGCGCAAAAACTTTCTTGCCGAAGGGGTTGTCATAATCTCCTGCGACGATGAGCTCAAGGTCGGGTATCTTCTTCTTTGCCAACTCAAAGGCCCTGATAATATGGTCGGTTCTTTTCATCCCCCGCACCGAGCCGAAGCTGAGCAAAGTGGGTTTTTCATATTTCTCGATTTTTTCCAAATCTTCCACCGGTTCGATATCTATCCCCTCACTGATAATATTGATTTTTTTCTCCCTGAATCCCAAACCCAATAAATCTTTTTTGGTGCTTTCAGAAACAGTAATGACTTCACGGTCGTATAGCGCCTTCATATAATACGGCTCTAGTGCGTAGCCGATATTGCTCAGGGGGAAAGACATCTGATAAAACCAGACTTCACGGCATAGCTGATGTATAAAAATGATATTCTTTTCTTTCACATAAAGTTCAGCAAAAAATGGCATCGTATTTACTTCGTCGATTACCATATCCGCCCAACCTCGCAGATTCTTTGTGTAATACCTATATGCGTGCCAGTAAACAGTCCACCTGCTACCCAGTCGGATGATTTTGTATCCATCAACCACTTCTTCGGCCACGGCTCCGGGAAATCCCGCCGTCAGAAAAATCACTTCGTATCCTTTTTGTACAAGTCTTTTGGCAAGTTCTTCGTTGACACGCTCCGCCCCACCCGCTTGCGGATTTTTCAAATCTTTCCACGTAAGCCAAAGTATTTTCATATATCAGTTTTTATTTTTATTATTCTATTATGATATCTGCATTCGATGGATTCCCTCTCGAGAGGGGGAGAGCCAACAAAAGCGAAGCGTTGTTGTCGTGGGGGGGTGTGTTGGGAATATTGTATCTCAATATTACGTTTTTACACACCCCGCACAACGGCGTAGCTAAAGCTATACCGGTGCCACCCCTCTCAAGAGGGGAATCTTAATAATCGCAAGCATCTTGCTCGTCCCCTCTCCCATCGGGAGAGGGGGAATCAACATCTCAAATACCTTTCTCTGGTTGTTGTGCATTTGTATCCGCATTTTCCCTCTCCTACCGGGAGAGGGTTAGGGTGAGGGGGAACAATAAGCATATTCCTTATCCCATAGCATCGTATAAACCATATCTTTAATAACAATCAAAGAATAGCAACTAATGCCATAAAAATCAAGCAAGTTATCCACTATATCTTTGGCTAAAATACACCGTTTTTATTTACTCCAACCGATGCAATAACATTAGTTATGCAATGCTATCGCATCCATCGCTCGTCATTCTGAGGTACCCCGAAGAATCCCGTCATATTACGCGTAGTACATCCCTTCGCATCTTGTGTTTCATAGAGACGCCGATTTATCGCGTCTCTACCTATCGACAGCTCTTGTTTTATCCTGAATTCCCGCCGGAGTTTATCTCCAAGAAGGCGGGGTGGCAGAAGAGGATACAAAGGGATAGTTAAGGGTTATTTTTTCCTCACCACATACATCGGCCTATCATTGACTTCTGTCTGGATGTTGGCAATATACAGGGCAATCATCCCCAAGCACATCAATACGATTCCGATCAAGAACAAAATGATGACAGCTAGAGTGGCGGGGCCGGAAAATTGGAGGCCCCAGGGATCATTTATAATAAATCTTTGAGTAAAGATGAAGGCCCCTAGCGGCCCTGATATGAGGATAATCACAATGCCTAGGTATCCTGCCAGCTTTAGCGGCAAGAAGCTCATAGATACAAAACTGCAGAAGGCCAGCTTGGTCAGCTTGATCGTGTTGTATTGCGGCTTGCCGTGCTTGCGCTCGTTGGCGTCAAAATGGATATATTCTCTGCGAAACCCCAGCCAGTCAATCAGCCCTCTCGTAATCCGGTTTTTTTCTGTGAAACGATTGAATTCATCTGCGACTTTCCTATCGATCAGACGAAAATCGGTTGCCTGTGGTGTGATTTTTGTGTCAGCGATGGCTGCCATAATCTTGTAGAAGAAAAATGACCCTACCCTTTTTGTAATCCCGTCACTTTTGCTTTTATTCCTAACACCGATTACCACTTCCGCTCCTTCTTCCCACTTTTTTAGAAATTCCAAAATTTTGCGGGGCGGATGTTGCAAATCGGCATCAATCATAATTACTGCGTCTCCTTGCGCGTTTTTTATTCCCGCCGAGATGGCGATTTCTTTTCCGAAATTGCGGGAGAACTCAAGGAATTTTACCCGTTTATCTTGGGCGGCTAGTCTTTCCATCTCCTCGGTTGAGTGGTCGGTACTGCCGTCATCAACGAATATGATTTCATAATCATAGCGGGTTTCAGTCAAAACTTTTGCAAGCTCCTTATAAATAAGAGGAATATTTTGTTCTTCGTTATGAACAGGCACGACGATTGAGATTAAAGAATTCTGATTCATATGTTTGATAGATAAGATAAAATACATTTCGCTGCGGGATATAACGGGATTCTTCGGGGTACCTCGCAGTGACAGAGCTGGGACGTGACTTTACATTATTTATCACCCCGGCATCTCTCTTTTTGTTTTAGCTGTAAATAGCATAGCTATGATCGCGATTGAGGTTATCAGGGAATTCTGAATCACTGCGAGCAATGTTTCGTGATGGATGAGAGAAAGGAATATTATTATCGCAAATCCTAGGAGAGAAATTCCTGCGGCTTTGAAATTTCTGATGGCGAGCATATATGAAAAAAGTAGGTTGATGACCGAAACCAGAAAAAGTGTAAAACTGAGTAGCGGCAGTAGGCCCACATAGGCCAGATAGCGCTCTCCCAGCATCAGGGTGATGACAAATTCAGGGAAAATCGCGAAGAAAATCAATACGCCGCCGCCGACAAGAGAGATGAGGATCAGCGATTTTCTCAGGATAGTGGAGTTGTTGCCGTCTTGGTCGTGTATTTTTATCGAAGGGAGCATCACTCCGACAATCGAACCGGTTACGAAAAATACGATTCTGGAGATGATAGCGACTCCTCCGTAAAGCCCCGCGATTTCGCTGGAAAAATAGTGTTTGACGACCAAGATGTCGAAAGAAAAGAGAAAAGAAGTGGTAAGAGAGACTGTTAGCACCAAAAAGGCGTATTTAACGTTCTTTTTGATTTTTGCGCTGATTTCTATGTTTTTGCGCTCCAGCTTCAGGAGGCCTTTGGTTTTTGTCCTAAGATAGAGGATGGCAAAAAATTGCGCGACGATGATGCCGAAAATCGCCCCCGCTGAAGACCAGCCCCAAGACACGAAAAAAACCGCGAACAACAATTTGCCGATCGAGGCTATGCTTTGGCTTATGGATATTTCCTTGAATTTGTGTCGCCCCTGCAGGATTGCTTCGCTGAAAATGATAGGTATTCCGGACAATAGGATCAGGGCAAGGATGACGAAAGGGTAAGCTGAATGAAAATTGAAGAACTGCTTGAGAAGCGGACTTGCTGCTACTATGATCAGGGAAATCAACAAAATCAGCGCCAGCGCCACCTTGTATAGCGCAGATATCGACTCCTTGGCCTCCTCTTCACTGCTATTGGAGGTGATATTTATGACCATAATGCGAAACACGCCGCCGATGATGCCGAATTGAAGAAAGAGGGACACCAAAGCCTGAACCTCGCCGAATTCTTCCACGCTCATCATTCTCCCTAAAATGGGGTGATATAGATAATTAAAGACCGCAACAATCATCGAACCGCAAAAAAGAATAAAATTGTGCCTCAGAAAGCTGTCTTGCGTTATGGATTTGATTCGGGATGTCATCTTGCTCAAATTACCGAAATAAAATTTATTCGTATTTTGTACCCTTGAAATATAAGAAAAAAAGGCCATAATACCGCTCTATAGATAACCCGGTATATCCCTCCTTTTTAACCAACCGCTTTATTATAACAACATCAATCAATAATGCAAATTATCATAATCTAAATTGCTGAATTGTTCTATTCTGTAAGCTGTCATCCCGGAATTTCTCATAAGAGAGATATCCAGGATTCCGATGCTAAGCCTATAATGTGTAGCCGTACGATTGAAACATGGCATTTGTCTTGCATAGTCACGGGATTCCGGATATTTCGTAGTAACGAAATTCCGGAATGACACAGGGAAGACGGGATTTCTGTTTTAAAAAGCTTCTCCTAGAAATGGAATGCCCAATCTTTTTCTTTTTGTCTCCCCTTTGAAGAGATTATTCTTCCGTTCGGTCGCCTCCTGTCTGTCTCCCGTGTGCTGAGTTTGGTTCATGGCCTGAAAGCTGGAGCCTAGAAAAAGAGTATGTTTGCCGTATCTTTTGGCGATGCCGTCCGCGCTGGCAAATATCCGTGAAATCTTCTCCGCAGTTATCACTTCTCTGAACAGGTCGGTTTGATGACAGACATTTTCCGTTATGTCCGTAAAGATTACTCCCGTGGCACGGAATAATTTGCCCGGAGCAAAAACGAGTCCGCAATATTTATCAATCATCTTGATAATCTCAATCGGATTATCAGTAGGGCGGATCAGATTGAATTCAAAGCCTTGATAACGAAAATCTTGTGTCTTCAAAAAGAAAAAAACCTTTTTGGCCGCCAGATTGTGCCTGCGCAATTTGATACAGGCATTCTCTGTGTTTTTGGAGAGCTGACTCATTGCATATTCTCGATTATCCGAAGGCGGAGTAAAAGTCTTGGTCTTGCTGATAGACTGATAGCTGTTTTTCTTTTCCGGATCCACTGCATAAACCATTTCCCCTTGCAGCTCCTGCCAGATTTCCAGATGCGGTTTTGTCAGATTATTCTTGATCCAATCCCGGTCTTTTTTCGCGAACTCCAAAGCTGTCCTGACCCCCTGCTTATTTAGATGAGCCGATGTCTGCGCCCCTATCCCCCAGATCTGGTCCACATTGAGCTTGTCCAGATATTTCTCGATGTCGCGCCCGGAAATTATAGTGAGCCCTGAGGGTTTTTTCCATTTGGAACCGACTTTTGCCAGAACCTTGGTAGGTGCCAATCCTAATGAAAAAGTGAAGCCCAGTTCGCTATCCAGCGTCGCCTTGATTTCCTTTGCCATTTTCTCGTAGGACATATGCAGAGGGCGCTGGAGGCCGGTAAGGTCGGCGAAACACTCGTCAATACTATATTCTTCCACTGTAGGCGTAAAACGTTTTACGATATTAAACATACGCAGAGAATACAGGCTATACGTCTCATAATCCGACGGCAAACAGACGACCTCCGGGCATATCTTCCTGACTTGCCAGAGGGGCATAGGCCTTCTCACTCCTCGCGCCTTGGCCTCGTAGGTAAGCGAGGAGACGATGCCTCGCTCAAGCCCGGTCACTACCGGTTTCCCCTTGAGTTCCGGTCTCCGTGCCACTTCACAAGAAGCAAAAAAGCAGTCGCCGTCGACATGGAGAATCGCTTGGGGGAATGAAGATAAGCTGACTGGCATATTGTATTTCCATAAATTAGTACTAACACGTAATCGCGAAGGATGAGAGTATAAGGAACGTATGAACACTGTCATTCTGAGGTACCCCGAAGAATCCCGTTAAATCCCGCATCAAATGGATTTGATTCCCCTCTAGAGAGGGGTGACACCAACATAAGCGAAGCGTTGTTGTTGTGCGGGGTGTGTAGGGAACGATATATTTTTGCATAACGCTCTTTACACACCCCTCGCAACTTTACAGCTAAAGCCATAACGGCTCTTCCCCTCTCGAGAGGGTAATCTAATACCTACAAGAAGACGAACAGAGTCACGTCCCCTCGCCCATTGGGAGAGGGTCAGGGTGAGGGGGAGCAATAGTGTATTTAAACCTTAATGAAACCGGCCGGAGACACGGTTCCGGCTCAATATTTCCTTATAACCGCTGTGACCACGGCCGCAATTTTCAATTCCTCCTCGGGGTAGATGTTCTGATATTTCTTGTTGGCCGGTTCCAGATATATCTTGCCGGCCTTTTTTCTTAAATATTTTATAGTCCATTTATTGTCCACCTCGGCGATAACAATATCACCTTCGGCAGGAGTCGCGCTACGATCTACCAGCACCATATCCCCCGGCATAATTCCGGCATCCTTCATTGAATCGCCGCTGATCCTGAGCATATAGGTCGCTTCCTTATTCTTAATCAGGAATTCATCCATACTCATAGTATCCGATAGTTCTTCTTCAGCCGGCGAAGGAAACCCCGCCTCCACTTGCCCCAGCACTCGGATCTCGCCATATAGATTGCGTGGAATCAGTTTACCCTTCCCGTCTTTGCTTAAAAATTTCTCATCCTCTAATTTTTTCACCAATTTAAAAACCGCATTCTTGGATTTGAAACCCAACAGAGTCATCATTTCCGCATAACTGGGCATCCGCCGTTGTTTCTGATAAAACTTGATAATCCGTCTCTTGTGTTTTTCCGTCATATGTTTTTGGGTTACATCTTCTCTACATTATAGTAAACAATCGTTCACCTGTAAATGACCGAGGGAATCGAGCCATAAAATCACACAGAACTTCATCACTTTTATGATCGGTCTTTCCGGAATTCTGTTATTGCGTACCTCATTTAGGAATGACAAAATATATTTAGTTATAAGAACGGAAGAATTCATTTCTTTGAAAATATCAGAGAATCGTCAGACTTGCACAAGGCTGATATTTTACACTACCCATCAATGCCAATGATTGTCTCAAGATTCAAAAGGTCATACTTCCCATCTTTATCTCCGGCTATAGAAAATCCGAAAGAATCGTCGTTCTTAATAGACCAATTCCAAACGAGATATCCCCTATAGCCGTTTTTTGAAATGAACCCTGATATATCCTCTATCACATCCGATGGCTCCCGGCCGAAGGGATATAGATATTTTGGAATTCCGAATTCACCGACGATAATGGGCTTATCCATCTTGTCAGCATAATCCGCTTGCAGGCTCAGATACTGATTGACTTGTTCGAGATCGCTATAAAGAATCTCATTTTTCTCATTATAGAGATAGAGATGAACGGAACAGATGTCGATACTTGGGATACCGCAGATGTTCGCTGTTTGTTTCTCCGTAAGCGATATCGCCTGCTCAGTCCCGGACAATATGAGATGATTTGGGTCAATTTGCCTGATATAGTCCGCCATTTCTGTTGTCCAGTCGACCAGGATATCTTCCTTGCCTTCGGTTATCCGGGGCTCATTGATGATTTCCCAGCCGAGTATCGATGCCTCTTCGGCATATATATTATGAGTGATACTATTCTCTCGCGAGATTACATGGTTGATATAGTTTTTGAATATTTTTTTCGTTTCCTCGTCCGAATAAAATAAATTATCACCGTTTTTAGTTTTTCCTGTCCACACTAAATACTGTTTTTTGCCTCCAAGGTCCTGCCAATGATTCACGAGCGAAGGTATGAGCTTGATATCATGTTTGCTTGCGGTGAATATTATCAAGTCTGCTTTTTTAAATCTTTCTTCATTCATAATCCCCGCCTCCGGCTGGAAACCTTCGTCGTATCCGTCTCCGAACATCCAGAAGCGAACGGTATTGACCCCGGCCTCGTGAAGATTTTGGAAAGTATCATCGATTTCCTCGTCCGTCTTGTATGCCAAGTCATAAGAATTGACTCCCCTGATCACGATCGGTTTTTTGCCTGTCATCATAGTGTTGCCATCTCTCGAAACGAATAATTCATTCTTATCTCGAAGCTTATAGATACGCGCGTGTTTACCTTCGTATGATAACTTGTAAAAGCTCAGGAATCTATTATTTTGCTTGTTTACCAAAGTCGTATACACAGGCTCGCCCACATCACCGTTAGCCATCACTATCCATCTGGCATATTCTTCCGGCTGTGCTATTGCCTCCGACCACTCCCTGCTCACTCCTTCGTGAATGAATTGTTCCAAGTGAAAGCCACTCTTGAACAGGACCGGATTGAAAAATGATGTGGAAACTATGACCTTTTCATCCGATGAGACCTTATTCTCTAATTCCAGAGCTATGTCGTAATGAGCAAACGAGCTTGATCCGACCGTGCCGTCGACTAAAGTGATTATTCCGCTGCGCTGCATAGTCATCGTCTGAAATATGGTTATAAGGATTACCGCGATGTAGATTAAGGTCTTCTTGAGATTTGAGATGATGCCGATAAAAAATGCGGCAAAGGGAAGGGCGAAAATCCCGTATCGCGTATTAAACCACTGGTTGGAAAACTCACCTGAGGGATTCCATCCCAGTTCAGGAAGATTG
Source organism: Minisyncoccota bacterium (assembly GCA_028690055.1). Lineage (GTDB taxonomy): Bacteria > Patescibacteriota > Minisyncoccia > JAHIHE01 > JAGLIN01 > STD2-77. The sequence goes on from JAQVBZ010000009.1 coordinate 33,781, forward strand.
ATGATTGAGAACCCCAGATACAAGGCCAATATATTGAATATTATCGGAGAAACGAGCAAAACCAAAACCAAAGCTTTATTGCTGAGGTCGATTCTCAGCTTCTTTTGAAAAAAGAAACTCACCAGTCCCGCAAAAGCTAGGACTATGACATATTTTCCTACGACCGCAAGCATATCATACCAATAAGCCAAGGAAGCTATATTCAGATTATTTTTTGTTATAAGTCCGGCATTGCTTTCGATGGTCGTTTGCTGCGACTTTGCCGAGTAGGGTCCGATGGCAAAATACAACGGGTCTCCGAAGATGAGCAGATTCCAAATGAACCATAATCCCACACCAAAAATGATCGGAAATACAAAGACAGTAAGTTTTCCTACGGTATCTTTCAGCCCCCCCTTGCGATACAGGATTTCATAGTATGCAATAAGCAAAAATTCTACTCCGACAACAAACCAGCCGTCATACCTGGCAAGCACCTGCAAAAACCCCAACGCCCCCAGTATGAATAGATACTTGGGGTCGCCCTTAATAATAAATTTGATAAAGTACAAAACCGACAAAACAAAGAACATGAGATAAAGTGGCTCCGTGAGAGGGGTCGTCTGCAGATATAGCATATTAAGATTCACTGCAAATATAACTCCCCCCAAGAGCGATGCCGTCTTATCCTTGGTGACGATTTCGATACTTTTGTAGATGCCCCAAACAGAAATCACATAAGCAATCATCGAAAAGATGCTTCCCGCAAACCCACTGTGCCACGCCCAATCATTCCAAACCAAAGAGAGAGACAACACATGATTCAAAGGAAGCCAAACACTCCCCAACTGCGAAATGCCCGGCTCAATATTATCGATGACCAGGCGCGAAATATTCAGATGCGACATCGCATCACCGTATGCCAATGAATAACCCTTGTCAGACGACCACGCATAAGACAATGCAGAAAGAACGGCCGTAAAAAGCATCAGCAATTTTAGCGACTTTGCGCTCAGGTATATTTTAATTTTTTCAAATATGGAAGCTTCGAGCATGTACATTTGAGATTATTTGATTATCGGCAGATGCAATCCGTGCACTGTTTTTTCCCAATAGTGCGGCTTAAAGATTATCTGATACAGAGCCATCCAGGCGGCGATGCTCATCATCAGCCAATAAATCGGTACGAAAAAAACATACACAACGATGCCCCACTGCTCTCTTTTGTAGCAGCCGATCATATAATAATATAAATAAAGAAAATTACCGAGCACCAAGCAGATAACCGCCAAATAGAAAACTATCGGCGGAAACAGCGAATCGACAGTCGATCCGATTATTGAACGGAAAGAAAAATAAGTGACGGTGGTCGACCACATAAAAGGATTTATAAAAAGGGATGAGACTTTCCCCCCTACCACCAGCTGAAAAGTGATTATGTTCGGGTGTTTCCAGTCAGAAATAAACTCTTTCGGATTCCTCATATGGACTAAGTATGTTTGCATATAGCCTTTGATCCAACGCGAGCGCTGCTTCATCCAATTCATAAGATTGCTATTCGCCTCTTCCATCGTAGTGGAATCCAAAACGGCCGTATGATAACCCATCTTGCATAAACGCATTCCCAAATCGCAGTCTTCCGTCACATTAAAAGGATCCCATCCTTTGAGCAGGTGCAAACTATCGGCTTTGAAATGATTAGAAGTGCCTCCCAAGGGAATCGGCGCACCTATCGATTGCAAGCCGGGCAATATCAGATCAAACCAGAGGGAATATTCGGCTGTAAAAACACGAGTCAATATATTTTGACAAGGATTATAAAAATTCAGCTGAGCCTGCATACAAACGATGTCCTTGTTTTCTTCTTTCTGAAAAGCTGAGAACGCTTTTTTCAGCTGCTTCGGATCTGGGATGTCTTCCGCATCATAAATCACCACATATTCCCCCTTGGCATGCGCCAAGCCATAATTACAGGCTTTCGGTTTTGTTTTGGGCGCGCCATGAGGGACTACGATTATATGAAAACAATCCGGCAACTTCATTTCCTCCGCCACCCTTATCGTCTCCCTATCGTCATCTTCAAACAAAAGCTGGACCTCGAGCTTGTTTTTGGGCCAATCCATTCCAGAGATTGCCTCAATGAATTGAGGAAGAATTTTGCTCTCCTTGTAAAGAGGGCAAAAAATCGTATAAACAGGCAGGTCTTCATCTTTGATGGCCTTCAATTCTTTTTCCGAAATCCGAATCTCCGGTGTTTTTTGAAAATTTCTGCCGATCAAAAATAAGTTAAACAATAGATCCAAGAAGTAGACGACGGTCAATAATACGACTATCAGGATTATCGTAGTTCGCCAATCCAGGATAAAACCGGCTATAATCGTCAATAACAATACCGCTAAGACTATTTTTTGGTGAAGAACGATAGTCTGTAATGCGCTGTGGCGGTGGCTTATGTCGGTATGAGTGATCAGTTTTTCCCCTTTATAGAATACGCCGTTTCCCATCATTTTATCCTGAGTTTCGTCGCTATACAAAACGGGAGGCAGTACGGTTAATTTCAGTTTGAACGCTTGCAGCCCAATTTCGAAAACAGATCTAAGGAAATTCAATTTAACATTCCCGCCTTGCCTCTCGAAAAATTCTATATCGAAACTTCCGATGGTGTAACCGAGATTTCGCGCTTTGTGCAAAAATTGCAGATCAAATGTCCAGGGAGTGGAACTTATCTCTATATACGCGAGAACTTCCTTTTTAAAGACTTTCAGTCCGGACTGCACGTCACAATCCAAACCGAAGATTACCTTACCGAAAACATAACGGAACATCTTGCTGGCAAATTTCCTGCTAACGCTTGAATCGTTCCTGATATTCCTATTGCTCACGACGATATCAAATTTTTTCAGCTCCCTACACATCGGCAATATCTCCTCCGGTGGATATTGCAAATCGGCATCAATCATACAAATGACATCGTACGCTGCGTTTTTAAAACCGATAAGAAGGGACTCGGCCTTTCCTTTTTTGATACGTTTATCTTTTACAATCGTTCTTACGGGGAGATAATTACAGAATTTATTTATTTTTCCGACTGTATCATCAGTAGAATTATCGTCAACAAAAATCAGCTCATAAGATATTCTGGATTTCGCAAAAGAACATTGCACTCTCTTAATGAGTTTTTCTACGTTAGCATCTTCATTGTACGTAGGAATAATTATTGAGACACCTCCCATCATATTTTTTCAATGAGCTTGATGATATTTCAGAAAACAAAAAAACAAAGATTATAGTATTGGCACTTTTACGTCCAGTTCTAATCTTTTCCTTAGGTCTTTCGGAATCATCCTGTAGACACCGTTATCCTAATTTCCCTCATCCTTCGTCATTCCCGTCCCCGACTTCTCGGGGATAATCTCTAGCGAGAATGCATCTTTTTATGATGGTTCTATCACATGCGCCATTTTCACCTGATACGACTTACGAATCGATACCTTACCACCAGACCAAAATTGCCTGCCAGCCAAATACTGAGTCATACTACTTTTTATTATCTCAAATAAAAATACAATGTCAAGAATGTGAGAAATCTCTCGCAATGCAATATTATTCGTTTATAAAATAAAGAACGAGAGAAAATTATTCCAAAGTACTATTTGAGCCCTGCTAAAAAAGATAAGAGCTGCTTATTTTATAAAAAAGATATATTAAAATCGCAAAATTGAAATTGTTAATGCGATTATTCACAACACAAAGAAAGAAGAGGATATTCCTCTTCTTTCTTTTTTATTTTACCTCAAGACCTCTCCGCTCTGATACCAACTGAATTCCGTATCATTCACGACGATGATATAATCCCAATTAAGTTTGTATTTTATAAAGACTTCCGGATTGGGAATGCGTCTTTTAATGTTGTCTTCAGTGAGATAGATGTCCGGAGAATATCCGGTTTTAATGAGATGTGAAGTGGGGTAAGATTGCATCTCAAGCTTGGAGATTATCTGTACGTCCTCTGTCTTATCTCCGTATGAATTGAAAATTTCCGTGGTCGGTATCAATTTCTTGATACCATTTTCTGTATAATATATACCGTCAATTCTCGATTCCTTAAGGAGATTGGCTTGTCGATATTTGTTCACAGTCTCTTGTGTCACATCAACCACCTCATCCCACTTGAAACCGTAGTCCAGAAATATCTCAGGATTGGGAATGTGACGTCTTACGCCATTTACTACCAAATAAACTTTGTAATCCCCTATCGTCCTTATGAGATTATCCTCGTAATCGGGAATCGACTCCAATTGTGGACGAGTCAGCTCTTGGATGTCTGTCCATTTATAGCCCAGCTGCTCGAATACTTCAGGCGTGCATATCCATTTTTTCTTATATTCCAAAGTGATATAGACTTTAAAAGAGTCGGCAGTCTTTATGAGCGTGCCATTGGGAAAAAGAGGGACTGAGGAAACTGGGTCGCTACTAACCAGACTTAGTTCGACTATGTTCGAGATTCCGCCCGAGGAAGATTTGAATTTGATATATAACTTGTCTTGCTCGTCCGCTTTGATATAAGTAGGAGAAGCGCTATAAGTTTCCCATTCTGTATCGGCAAAATCCGCAGTCGAAGACAAAGACATTTGCGAAGCGTTCAGGACCGAGAAAGAAAGAGTTGCCAGATTATCCACAATCGAGGTCACTTCATATTTTTCTATAGTAGGAATAGTAATAATGCTACTGCTCCCTCCTCCTCCGCCAGAACTGTAACTGATAGTGTAAGCAGCTGAGGCAACGGCACTGTTGCTAAATCCTGTTTGTGTTGCCAGTGTCTTTACCGTTGTCGTAGATGAAATGGATAGCGCTGAAGAATAAAGGGTTGATGTAATAGTAGGAGTCGAGCCATCCAAAGTGTAATGGATAGCAGCACCCGTGTCCGTAGTACTTAGGGTAACGCTTTGCGCCGAGGAAAAAGTTCCGGTTGCAAGTGAGAAAGTCGGAGGCTTAAGCGCTGCTCTAAAACTCACTACCCAGCCGCCCGAAACGCCGCCTCCCGTAGTAACGAGCGAAGCGGTAGTGTTTGTCAGTACGGAAGAAGTAATTCGTTCTTCTGCCGGTCGCGCTACGCTGAAACCACAATAATCATTGGGGAGAAGCGTATAGCCAGGACCTGCGGTACAACCCGATGCTCCCGTATGCCAGGCGGCTAATATCAATTCGTTAGGAATCGCAGTGGTAAATGTCGGCGATGTTGCCCCCGCTCCGGAAGTGATTACATCCACAGGGGAAAGCGTATCGATGTTGGCATATTCAAGAACGCGAATCGTGCTAAAAGTACCGTTAAATGTTGCGGTTACGGTATTTAGCGAAGTAGCTCTTGCAAATGCGTAAAACCATTGACCGGAGATGTCTCCACCCACTAGAGTCGAGGATCCGATAGAAGTATATGTATTTCCCTGCGTATCGGTTATCCCGAATGCTGCCAGATTCTCATGGACTGCCAAGTGTACCGCGATCAAATTGCCTTCTGTATGAGTGACGGTAGGCGCGCTTAAGCTGGTAGCCGCAGCGTTGTGAGAAGGAGTTACTGCTTGCGTAATCGGACCGTGGATGCCAGATTCCTCTGTCGTAAAGGTAGCAGTAGCGGTAACATCGGCACTAAGTGTCACGGTGCAAGTAGATTGTGTACCACTGCAACCATTTGACCAGCCTACAAAAGTAGATCCGGTATCCGGTGTAGCCGTAAGAATAACTTGGGTTCCTGCGGTTAGTGTTGCTTCCGTGCCTGTACAGCTTGTGCCACAAGTATTAAAAGTTGTGGCAGGTGCTACAGTTGCGATTGTAACCGTGCCTGTACCTCCATTGCCTGCTTTACCTAGTGTCAAAGTATTGCCATCCGTCAAAACAGTCCATCCGCGAGAGATAAGATTAGCCGCATGAGATTGTCCTGTGGCAGAAGAAGGTGCGTTACTAGTCAAATCCAAATAACCTCCTCCCGTATTTTGAGTATCAAAGTCCAATAATATATCATCTACCGCAGCCTCGGCAAAAAGATTGTTATGAGCGTCGAGGTGGTATAGACCGATAGAGCTGGAAACATCCAAGCTGGTGAGCCGATTGTTATATGCGTCTACATCTTCAAGTCCCAGATTATTGCTGATGTCCAAACTGGTTAGGACATTATCGAAAATATCTATGTAGCCCCTCGTACCGGCTATTGGAAAATTTCCTGAGAAATTAGCGGCTGAATATTGGTTGGTTTGCGCCCAGACTGATTCTATATTAGTTGAAATCGGATGCAGTGTCCCGGTTTGAGCGTCATTTCTAATCCAAAGTTCTTCTAACGATGGAAACTTGGATAAATCGGCAATCGGTGCCGTTAAAGCCATGCTATGAGCGCAGAAGTGCCATAAATAAGGCTCTCCGTTCGTTGGCCATGTAATCGAAGTATACTCATTAGCCGTACCACGAAAATCAGCAATATTCGGACTTTCCGAAAGGTCCAGTGTGTCCAGTCCACTACTTTCAATATTCAATCGTGACAGGACAGGAGTATTAGTGAAGTTAACGGAATTTAAGGAAGGACAATACGAACAATCTAATGTAGTTAAGGCCGTAAAATTGCTGAAGTCTATTGCGACGAGCGGATTATTCCAAGAAACCCATGCCCATAGGTAGGGCGCCGCATTGCTAAGACCGCTAACCGCAGTCACATTTTGTTGCGCTAAATCAGGAATGACGGTCGTGCCTTCCTCGTTATGATTATATCCGATATTGATCGAAGCTATGGCACTCCACGGCGTTACCACTAATGTATTAGTTCTGCTGCTCGCATCCGCGAAAGTTACACTTGGAGACAGAGAATCAGAAGTCGAGCCGTCGCCGAATTCCCAGTGGACATTCGGATGTCCTATGACTGTAATAATAGGAGCGAAAGACGCGCCGCTAGTGGTAAAAGTAATTTTGGCACTGGCGTCTATGACATAATCCGCATTCGTTATGACGCTATCGGTCATACCGCTCATAGTCGCAACCGCCTTAAGAGTCTGTGAGCTGGCAACGGTGATAGCAGCAGCATAAGGATAAGTTGCCCCCGTGCAATTCCCCGCTCCGTCGGTAGTGGGATCGGATCCATCGGTCGTGTAGCAAATAGTGGCACCCGGTACAGTGCTAGTTAAGGTCACATCCTGAGAAGCGGCGTATGTGCCAGCGATAGGAGAGAAAACTGGAGTAACCGCCCCTCTAAAACTCACTACCCAATTGTTCCATGCAGCACCACCTACGTGCCCCAAAGAAACCGTCGCATTAGATTGGAGAGAAGAAACAATCCTCTGTTGTACTGGCCGCCCGATATTGGTGCTACAATAGTCATTTGCAGTCAGGGTATAATCGGTATCTGCTGTACAGGAAGTAAGGCTCGTTCCATTGTCGAACTGTGCGTGCCATCCGGACAGAATAAGCTCGTTGGATGTGGCCGTCGAGAAAGCCGGCGAAGTCGCTCCTGCTCCTGCGACATACACATCTAGGGGAGAACTCGTATCAATGCCGGAATATTCCAGGGCGCGGATATTATAATTGATTACACTAGTATTACTGAAAGTCGCAGTCACGATATTGCTTCCGGTAGTTCCGGCAAAAGTATAAAACCATTGACCGTAAAGACTACTGGTAGGCGCGACCGCCGTTCCGATAGGCGTATAAGTATTTGTCTGTGTGTCGCTGACAGTAATCGTGCCCGGATTGAGATTAGTCACCACGAATACTGCTATAAGATTTCCCGTCGTGTGAGGTACGGAAGGAGTAGACACAGACGAACCCGGGCCACTTTGTTGTGAAACACTAACATTGGTTATCGGACCTCGGATACCGCTAATCACATATGCGGCACTTGCCATATAAGAGTCGGTACTACCGCTTTTAGTTGCGACCGCCTTGATATTTTTGGAACTGGAAACACTGATTGCGCCGGAATAAGTCAGAGCGTCTCCTAAACAAATACCCGCTCCGTCGGTAGTAGGATCGGATCCATCGGTCGTGTAACAAATAGTGGCACCAGCAGTCGTACTGCCAAGAGTCACAGACTGAGAGGTTGCGTATGTACCGGCGGGAACGGAAAAAGTGGGAGTAGCCACATCTCTGGCGGCAATCTTGAAACTCACAGTCCAGCCTCCATTGATGCTTCCACCCGTATTACCGATTGATGACAGAGTATCGGTTTGGATAGATGAAACAATTCTCTGCTCTACCGGCCTTGCCACAACAGATGAACCGCAACGGTCATTTGCAAGAAGGGTATAGCCATTTCCCGCTACACATGAGCTTACAAAGCTATTTGCTTCCCAACCGGCGAGTATAAGCTCGTCGGGAGAAGTTGTTGTAAAAAGTGGCGAAACAGATTCAAATCCCGAAACGGAAATATCTACCGGAGAAGCTCCTGCAATATTATCATATTCCAATACGCGAATCGTTCTTCCTGTTGCCGCTTGAGAAAAACTGGCAGTAACAATATTCTCTCCCGTAGCATTTGCAAAAGCATAGAACCATTGACCCGTAGCCCCTCCTACCGAAAGAGCGTACGCGGTGCTGGCTGCAGTATAAGTATTGGCTCGTGTATCGGTAACGGTAATAGTCCCGGGGTCTATGGCAACCACGAATACCGCAATCAAATTTCCCGATGTATGCGTTGCTGTCGGAGCAGCTATACTAGTGGCAGCCGCCGACTGGTAGACGGTATCGGAATATGAAACCAAATTAGGCGTAGCCATAGCCGATCTTGTGCTGAACAAATATACGATTGCAAAAACCAAACAAACCAATACCACAAAAACAGTCTTGAGATTAGTCTTACGCATAAAAGTAATCATACATTTCTTGTTGCTAATGATTTATAATTTTATCTATTCGGATTCGAATGGTTTTAATCGATTACTGCTTTTTCAAGCACCCTCTTGTCGTCAATAAACACATAAAAAAACAGTGACGACTAAAAATCGCATATAATTTAAACTATTATTTGATAAACTGTCCTTTACAATCATCGTTGCACCTGTTGTTATTCTTTCCATCAAAAATCGCATATAATCTTGAGGTAAAATCAAAATCTGTTTCTCACAGAATCTCAATAGAATCACTACTATCATATATATTATAGCAGATTCAAAAATAGTCGCAAACATAATCGCCTAAATATCCCGATTCGAAAAATTACCAATTTCTGCGGGACCTCGTAGAGACCTTAATGTTCTATTTATAAACTTTTAAAACGAACTTGAACAGATATCCCTCCGATGAAAAAACACTACATCAAATAGAATTACCTCTCGGCTACGGAGTATCACTATTCATTAATTCGTAATGTTTGTCCGATCTGATCCACCAAGGAATCTACTCTAAAAGATGATTCTTCTTTGATGCATTCTCGATACTGCTCTTGCTCGAGGTCAGTATCATTATTATAGACATCACAGTTCGTATAGCGCAAAATGAAATTACTTATAACAAGATTATCATTTTGGGGATTAGTATAAGAGTAGGTTCTGTATTCGCTTCCGGTTACTCCTTCGCTTGTCGTCTTCACGCAATAAGTCCTGCCATTTATCACTTGCTGTAATACCGTCTCGTCTGGACCGTCCTCCTCATTTTGCGACTGAACACAGGAATATTCTCCGGCGTTAACAATGACTTCCGGTGGCCATTCGTTGGCGCTGATATATCGCGTATCTAGTCTCTCTGGATACTGAAATACGATACCGTCCTTGTCGGATGTTTTCCACCCGTCGTGATCGGAGACATTCTGGCTAGTTGCAGGGGTTGTGCCAGCTGTTAGTTGGTCGGTATTTGTCTGAGTAACAATTTTTGAGGATTCTTTTAACGAAAAATGATACAGCATTGCAGCTATCACTACAAATGCTAAAACGATAATACCCAGAATTATTTTTTTGGATGATGCATTGCTGCTAATCATAATAAGATTTAATAGTCTAATAATTTATCTTATATTAATATAAAAGATAGTTTTTGAAAAATCTCCGACAAAAATCCAAAAGATACAAAAAAACAACGTCTCATGACATTGCCAACGCTGGGCCACATAGAAGCCATCGCAAACTATTTCCAAGGCATTGATCCAGGAAGTGCCTATGTTCCGAAGTGTGATAAGGATAGGTCTCTGCCAAAATTATATATCCAGCTTATTATAGATTAAGGTAAATAAACTTTCGATAATCTCAATTCGCAGTGGGCGTCGTGTATCGCCACGATATCTTCTCTATCACAGAACACTAGGATGATTTAAGCCATCCACCCGAGTTCTTTTAAGGCATTAGTTAGCTTATCCATACGGTAGCTCCAATACCAGAAAAACATACTTTTGTCATATCTTTTATTGTTATGATATATCCGTATTCCATAACCAATAATTGGAAAATATTTTTTAACCTCAATCCGAATAATGTCCCCTTTGGAGAGCTTGTATTCTTTCTTCATCAGTTCGTCTCGCAGAACTAAAGAGGCCTGACTGACTTCCAGTATTCCGTTTGGCCATGTACTACCAAAAATACCGATACTTAAGCCCCCTCGAAATTTATAATTTGATTTTGTTTCTGTTGTCATTTGTATATGGATTTAATGAATAACCCTACGATGCCCAAATAAGAATATTACAGGGCGTCATAAGAAAAAAATTTTTGCATAAATAGTTGTAGTTTTCAGGCCTTTTCTCCAGGGAATTATGCAAGCCTTTAGATATTGCAAAGTTTTCCAAAGTTATTATTTCGACATAGCATTTTTTGTCGGTATAACCAAAGTCTTTATACCCGTTAGCATATCTTGCAAGTCTTGTTTAATATTACGATCCATAACTACAACGGTGCTATTAACTCCACCGACTACGTATGTAGAAGGAATTGGTAGTCCAACACCAACGCTAATATCAGTTCCACTGTAGCCACCTTTGGAAAAGTTGGTGTTTATATCTCCTCCAAATATAAATTTTCCGCCACACCCTCCATAAACATCTATACCTTCAGTATCACTCCATGTCTCTGCATTAGAGTATCCAAGACCTAAACCGACCGAAGCGTCTATGCCAGAAATACCACCAACATTCGCACCAACCGATAAACCGTATGATCCATCATCGGCGACTCCGAATGACCACGTATTTCCACCCGCAACGCCAAGGCCGATATTTGTTGTAAAGCTAATATGAATCTCATACTCACCAGTGGGATCCCCATACCTTACTGGATTATTCGTCACATACACGTATCTATTCAAAGTTTGAGGAGAAACTGCAAACCCGATAATTGGATCCCTATTCACAAACCTCCCCACACTCGAATCATAATATCTTGCTCGATAATAGTAAAGTCCAGTCTCCTCGTCATATTCCCGCCCCGTATATGCGTATGGTTGTGACATATCATCCTCCGAGTCACGGAAGTTACCGAAGCTGTCGTATTCGTGTCTAAAAGGACAGTCCTTACGCATTCAAAAGGACTGTCCTTGCCCCTGCCTGACGAAGCATCATTGTTACGTTTCTTGCCAATCAAATGCAAATAATCAATAAAATACTTTAAGCCATCCAGCCGAGCTCCTTCAAACTGACATCATCCTTGGAAAACCTTAGTTGCTTTGCGAGATAAAAGTTTATCTCCTGATTAAACTTCTGGACAATGCCAACAGCGAACCGAGTACTGAAGCTGCCCAATATAACGATATGTAATATATTATTCCTAACGCGGGAGCCGGCACATCCAGGACATTTCTCATTACATATAAAAGAATATTTATAGCAACAAAACCGAATATGCTATAACCAAGATATTGATAAACCATTTTCTTTTCTCTGCCTGATTTTTTTCCTAAGGAATATGCGATTATTAGGGTCAATAATAATATTGCTGCGATGCCGCTGATATCCATATATTATTAATTTATATTAAACATCAGATTTAGAACCATCTGTATCCCCACAACCAACATACCTGCAAATCCGAAAGAGAAAAAATATAATATATACTTTCGAACCTCTTTCTGAGCCGATCTGACTTCAACATCATCAATATGCCCGCAAATAGCCTTGAGATGCAAATGTGACAATTTAGGTGCAAGCTTAAATATTGCAAGAGGGTCTTGACCTACCTCTTTCTTCATGGCTTCTGGGGTAAAAGGGATTGGGGGCGATAGTTTTCTCTGGTATATATTTTGAAATTTGGTATTAGCCTGCATATACTTATATGCCATTACTATATCGAGTAAAAAGCACAGCGTGAGAAAGAAAGATACCATCAGTTGAATTATCATAATATTCAGTTAATTATAAATTTATCTGCCCCATATCGGTATCGCCACATTATTTTGGATGCCTCCGTGAAATTCTGCCGGCACTGGCACTGCCAATAGCGTCCCGCTGGCACCTTCACCTCCGCCAACCGCTAACGACCATCCTCCATTTGTTCCATAAGAGTAATCAGCACTTACACCACCGCCTAATTTAGCAGAACCTCCTACTGTAATATCTAATCCTTCGTAATCTTTTACGGTTTTGGCATTTGAAATCATAACCTGCGCATCCCAACCAACAGATCCGCCCGTCGACCCAAGAAATCCGGCATTCGGTACGATTCCAATACCTCCAGGCGTTACCACAAAGCACCCCCCAGCGCTTACAAGAGCTCCTATCCCATTACACATATTCCCGCGGAAGAAGGGATATTCGTAATAATCATCTGGAGCAGCCCTAACTCTTGCTGCTGATAACCCAATATACCCACTTCGCTACCTCGTCCCGTCAAAGACACATCTGACTTGCTTAATCCGAACGGATCCACATACCTTGCCGGATTATTCGTCACATAAGAATATCTATTCTGACTGCTAGGATATTCGATAAATCCCACAATCGGATCCTTGCTAATAAACCTCCCCACACTCGAATCATAATATCTTGCTCGATAATAGTAAAGTCCAGTCTCCTCGTCATATTCCCGCCCCGTATATGCGTATGGTTGTGACATATCATCCTCCGAGTCACGGAAGTTACCGAAGCTGTCGTATTCGTAAGACTCTACGATGTTTCCTTTTTTGTCTGTAAGCCGAACTATGCTACCGAGAGCGTCAGCGGTGTAATAGTTTGTTTCTTTTTTCACTTTGTCCTTTTTGGAATTTTGTTTCTTATAATACGTAACGCTCAAAGGCTCATCGATGCCGGGGCCGTGTACAAAAGTCATTTGCAATTCACCTGATCCGTCATATATCGCCACGATATCTTCTCCGTCATAGCGATATTGTTCTGTTTTTTCATCTTGTTTATTGGACCGTCCACGTGAAGATTCCACTGTCAAATACGACTTTTTTTGAATCCTTTGCCCGAACGGGTCGTATGTGTACTCGATGCTATTTACCTTTTTGTTGCTTAGTGTTTGTTTCGCTGCAATCAAACGGTTTTCGTCGTCATATATATATTGCCAATCCTGCTCGCCTGTTTTTGCAATAATATTCCCGTTTTTATCATAAGAGAACACAAAGGAATCAGAAGAATCAGAGTGCCCATTGCATTTTCCACAGGAATCGTTCCCTTGATTATGGGCTTGGCAACCGTTCTGCGAATATCCCCTCCAATTTTCTGTGCCTTCGCATCCATCGTCATTCCACGACCAAGGACAGTTACCACTTCCACCTTGCGACGAAGAATTGTTGGAGCTGTCATTTATGCGAAGCAGTTCGTCTGCTTGGTTATAGAAATAGGATTCGCTCTGTGGCCCCTCCGCCCTATTTCCTACGCTGTCGTAAGCATAGCTTTCCTCCCACTTTCGCGAAGAATCCCCGGAATTGTTGTGAGAAGAATTGGAAGAAGAGTTGCCATATCCGTGACCTCCTTGCCATGGATGTGAATCATCTTTTGATTCCAATTGTGTAAAGGCCTGTGTCAGTCTTGCGAGAGGATCGTATTCATACATTGTTTGCCACTGGTCCGTTTGTTTCAAAGAACGATTACCGCGGACATCATAGGTATATTTTTCAGAGAAAATATCAGATCCGCGCGACGGGCTTGCTATCAACGATTGAAGCTGTCCGGCAGTATCGTAAGTGTAACGCGTAGTTATCTCATTCGGCAGAGTAAACTCGGTGCGTCGACCGGCAGCGTCATATTTGAAAGTATATGCTTCATTAGCACTGTCGGATATATCAGTCAATTGGCTCAATTCATCATATCCATATCGCAGACTTTCGTTTTCGTTCGTCGTCTGCGTGCGGCGACCCAGAGTGTCATATGCGTATGTCGTTATACCAAATCTGGAGTCTCCGAAAGATGTAACGAGACCGAGAGCGTTATAGGTGTAAGTATATGTGACAAACTGATTTTCCGCGCTTGTGAGATTCCCAGCCGCGTCATAGGCGAACTGTGCAGAAGTGCCATCGGAAAAATTCTTGCGCACCAGCCGATTTAGCGAATCGTATTCATAAGAAACAGTTTTACCCTCTGCTGTTGTCACCGCCGTGACATTTCCCGCACCGTCATATACAAAGGTGCTACTATTACCCAATGAATCTGTTGTCTTGGTTACTTGACCGAGTGTGTTATTTTCATATTGCACCATATTGCCTGCTGCATTCGTCGTCGTAACGAGATGATTAAGCATATCATAACCATATTGCGTTATTCCGCCCATTGCGTCGGTAACACTGATGAGATTATTATTTGCGTCATATACATATTTAGTTGTGGCAGCTGACGCATCGGAGGCTTCCACCACGTTCCCCACCTCATCATAGCTGTACACGCTGCTGTTTCCCAGGGCATTGGTGATCTTCGTAAGCCGTTCGAGCGAATCATATTCCATAGATACGCGATCGCCGTTCGGATCCGTTCTTTCCGTTAAACTGTTCGCTGAATTATATTCTAAATCTACTTCTCCACCGACTGCGTTTGTAGCCTTGACCGGATTGCCTTGCGCATCGTACGCAAAGGTTATCACTCCGCCTAGTGCATCCGTTGCCGTTGCAAGCTGTCCATATGCGTCATATGCAAAATTTGTTTCCGCTCCGAGCGGGTTTATGACTATAATCAGATTTCCTTGCGCATCATAAGTGTATGATGTTAAATTCCCAAGTTCATCCGTTGATGAAATGAGATTATTTTCCTCATCGTAAGAAAAAGTGCGATCGTTACCGAGAGCGTCAGTCACGCAGATCGTGTTGCCGTTTTCATCATATTCATAAGAGGTCGTATTTCCGTTCTGATCCGTCCATGCGATAAGCCGATTATTCGCATCGAAAGACGACAGACTTTCATTTCCCGCCGCGTCGATTTGCTTGGTTACGCGAAAAGACTCATCGTAATAATATTTCCACAACCCGCCTTGCGAGCTGGTATAAGTGGTAACTCTTTCAACTGTATCATATTGGAATGTGCCAGCGTTTCCTCTTCCGTCGGTTTGTTTTACCACTCTGTTTTCCTCATCATATTCATTTTCAGCCACAGTGTTTCCCTTGGCGTCCGTGATTGATGTTAGGTTATGGTTTTCGCCATACGCATACTGCGTTACTCCGCCAGCCGGGTTCGTGGCACTGACCAAGTCCCCTGCTGTGTCATATGTATAAGCGTATATTCTTCCCGCCGGGTCCGTAATGGAGATAATGCGCCCCTCTGTGTCCGTCTCAAAAATGAGCTTCCTACCGGTCGGCGCGAAAACCTCTGCGAGATTACCATTCTCATCATAAGCAAGAGACAAAGTATTGTTATTCGCGTCAATTACGGATAATAGCTTTCCTTCTTCGTCGAAATAATATTCCGTTTTATCTACGGCAGTAAGCGAGAAAGTTCCATCGTCGTTTTTCTGCAATTTGCTCAAAACATCAAGTGTGGGTACATAGTTCCCGTCGGATTGCAGTTCAAAGAAATCCCGCCTGCCGTCTGAATTAACAAACGTCACACCGTTAGAATACTCGTTTAAACGTATGTTATAAGTATTGGTCCATTTATTACCGAGAGAGCTGTTCTCTTCACTGAGGGAGTTGTACGAACGAACAAATTCGATAGGCAATCCTCGATCGGAGATACTTATATCACGCATAGAATGCAGATAATTCCCGTAGACGGAATTGATCGGATCGACAATCGCGGGAGTGGTTACACTCGTCCCTGTAAAATTGTGATAGAAAGTATTGTCTGTATTCGTATATAGGATGAATGGACTCGCTGACGGCAAAAAGATTTGCCCGGGTACGTTTTTGGCTGACGCATTGGATGCGGTTGCGTCGACTGAATATGTGAGAGTCCTCTCGCTATTTCGAGGCACCGCTTTGACATTCCAGGAAATTTGTCGTTCCTGTCCGACGGCAAAGTCGCCGATATATTGCATCGGTGTGCCCGACGCGAGAGACAATCCTTCAGGCAAATTCAAAGTCAGTTCTACGTTTTCCGCCGTGGCTGAGCCGTTGTTAAATACCGTTGCCGTAATCGAAAACGGATTCGGCGAATAAGCATTATTGATTACAGATAATGTCGCCGGAGCAGTAATACCGAGAGCAAGTGGCGGCGTAAGATCCGCATGCAATTGAGCCAAACCATAAAGGGTCGCATATGTGCGATTCTCCCGGAGCAAGTGTGGTAGGATTCCAATACACCGCGTATGCGCTGTCAGAAGTCAGAGAGCGTCCCAGATCAACCGTATAATCATAGTCAGAATCGGTAATCCACCCCCAATGAGCGAACACGAGCCGATCTGGAACAGTGGCTCCGCCGCTTTTAAGAGTTGCCGCGGCGACATGCTGATTGTCTGTGAGATTGTAATATACAGTGAAATTATCCGGCACTGCTGAACCTAAATATTCTTTTTCAGTAGTAATAATGCCATCCCCGGGCACACGAAAAGGAGCTCCATCGTTATCATTCAATTCCGTATCCTGCATAACGCGACTGCCCACTTCATGAGCAACCGAGCCAACGTTTTTTTACATCATAGGAAATCTTTGCGACATCCTCTTCATTAGTTTGATTGTTCAAGACGATTTGAAGCGTTTGTGTTATCTCGATATCCCCTACTATCCACTTACTCTGATTGGTGTGCTGATTTGTATTAGCAGGAGCTTGCACCACCGTTCCTGAATCGCCATATACATTATCCACTCCATCAATTCGAAAGGTTGTAAAGGATGTTCCTGGCGTCCTCGGCCAGCTATAGGTTAGATCCCAGCTCTCGCTAGTCGAGCCTCCTGTTATAAAGTCCGGGAAAGCACCGATATTAAAACGTCCATTCGACGCCACCAATATGGCAAGACGCTCATTAAAAGAACTGATTTCAGTTACTTCTTGCTCTGAGTCGCCTTCTGTTCCCGGGGGAAGAGTCTGACTACTTTGCATAGCCCACGTAAAAGGAACTACAATGATAGCAATTAAAAATGCAATAATAATACCGGATAATCGCTTTTTCATGATTCTATAATTGAATAATTTAGCCCCCTCCTTCTTTTTATATTTAAACGATTTTGGTTTCAAAAAAAACGCCCTATCCTAAATAGACAGAGTGCTTGAAAAAATAAGATAGTTACAATGATTAATTATTATTTGAATCTTATACATATATATATTAATTGATGATGGCTATATATACAATAGATTGAAAAATCTAAAAAGTCAAATATCGGCGGCTCTATACTAACAAGTGTGGTGGATAAATCAAAAATAGTGGTAAGCTTAGCTTAAAACAAGAGTTACCCAACTCAAAGCTAAATTTAACCACTACTTCTATGAAAAAGTGTATCATCGAAATGCT
>JAQVBZ010000010.1 GCA_028690055.1 Minisyncoccota bacterium
AGATAGCTTTCTATCCTTTCTCTTTCAAAAAAGGTTATTTCTCTTCCTTTAGGCATAGGCATAAACTTCATATTAGTTAACCTAATATGTTACCACAGAAAAAGGGGCTTCGGGGTTTGAATTCGGCTCCGTATTTTTGTTGTTGTCTTTTTTCCTCTTTTCAACTAGAATTAAGATAGCTATAAACTTTTAATCAATACAATATGCAAGTCATAGGCGGAAAAGATAAAGAGGGAGAAGAAAGAAATAATCTTCGCGATAGTGTCCAGAAAGAAACCTTGAGGCAGCTTTATCAAAAGAGCGCGGAAGAAAAAGCGATGAGCATGGCCACAGAAAACAATCTTCCTTATGTAGACCTCCATGTCATCCCAACCAATCCCGAGACCGTGAACGCCATCCCCGAAGAGAAGGCGATCAAGGCCAACATGGCAATCATCTATCGTGTGGGGAAAAAGTGGCAGATTGCCGTTTCTGATCCGGAAGACATCGAAACCAAAAAGATGTTGGAATATTTGAAGACCACAGAAGGCATCACCTACAATCTGGTGGTTGTGTCTGAGGACGGACTCAAGAAAGCGTGGGAGCAGTACCGCTTCAAGACCGTCACCGACAATTTCGAGAACGAAGGGGTATCCCTGAAAAGCGGAGATCTCACGGATTTTGAAAAAGGAATCACGGGACTCATCGACCTCAAGAAAAGAATCGCGGAAATAAACACCACGGAGATCTTCAATATTATTCTTGCGGGAGCGGTAAAGACGCGAGCGAGCGATATCCACATCGAACCGGACAAAGAGACTATCCGCTTGCGCTATCGTATCGACGGTGTGCTGCAAGATATCGTAAAGTTCCCCAAAAGCGTCCACAAGACCATCATCTCGCGTATCAAGATGCTCGCCAAGATGAAGCTCAATATCACCGACATTCCGCAAGATGGAAGTTTCAATGTGAGTTTGGAAAATAATGCCCTTAACGTCCGTGTTTCCATACTACCGACCACTTATGGCGAAAGCGTGGTAATGCGTGTCCTTTCGGAAAATGCCGAGGGGCTAGATATCGACCAGATCGGACTCAACGAATACTATCTGGATATGATTCTAAAAGAAGTGTCGAAGCCGAACGGTATGATCCTTACCACCGGTCCTACCGGAAGTGGAAAGACCACCTCGCTTTACTCATTCGTCCGTAAGGTCAACGATCCCGGTATAAAAATCATTACATTGGAAAATCCCGTGGAATACCGTATCGAAGGAGTGACCCAGACACCGGTGGAACAAAACGAAGAGTTCACTTTCGCCAACGGTCTGCGCGCCGTAGTTCGGCAAGACCCGGATGTGATAATGGTCGGAGAAATCCGCGACGACGAAACGGCCGCAATCGCTGTCCAGGCGGCACTCACCGGACACTTGGTACTTTCTACACTGCACACCAATAATGCTGCCGGTGCTATCCCCCGTCTTCTGCACTTGGGAGTAAATCCCGCGCTCATCGCCCCGGCCATCAATGCCGTAATCGCGCAAAGGCTCGTGCGTAGGCTCTGTGAACATTGCAAGGAAGAATACGTGCCGTCCGAAGAAACTATGAGCTCGCTCCGGAAAATTTTGGCGGGAATACCGAAAAATGACAAGATGCAATTCCCCGACAAGTTCGACAAACTGTATCGCAGTCATGGCTGCTCAAAATGCAATTTCATCGGCTATACCGGACGACTGGGTATCTATGAGATTTTCTCGATGAGCACCAACATAGAAAAAATCATCCTTGCCAATGTCTCCACCGGAGATATGCTCGCTGCCGCACGAGCGGAAGGAATGATATCGATGGGCGAAGACGGAATATTGAAAATGATTCAGGGTGTAACCTCGGTGGAAGAAGTCCACAGAGTAACCGGAATCATGGGAGATGTCGCCTAATACACCAAGTAAAAAAATCAGGGAACATAAAAATAAACGTCGAGAGGACGTTTATTTTTTTACATTAATTCTGATCTGAATTTATTTTACTAATTTTTCATATCTGATTGCAAATTCTTCCGCCTTTTCCCTGTCACCCGCAGCCTCATAGAGTTTGCCTAAATAAAAAACGGCTTCGATATTATCGACGTCCAGCTCCAGACATTTTTCAAAAGCTTCCTT
Organism: Minisyncoccota bacterium; assembly: GCA_028690055.1. GTDB lineage: Bacteria > Patescibacteriota > Minisyncoccia > JAHIHE01 > JAGLIN01 > STD2-77. The sequence goes on from JAQVBZ010000010.1 coordinate 2,136, forward strand.
TGCAGAAACGTAATCGTGAGCGGCGGCGAAAGTTTTCCCGGAAACCAGATAAGCATCGCGATATTTGTTACTGCGTGATAGTACGATATCCAGATTTGCAAACGCAAATTCTTCCTCGCCTAACTTACGAAAAAGCTCGGCCGATTTGACCAGACCGTAGTCGGAATCGGCACGCACGTCATCACCCGCATGAAAAATATATTCCTCGATAATAGCTATCTCGCTTGCATATTTTCCGTTCCTGATCGAAGCAAAATCTTCCGTAGAATATTTGCCCTCATCCAACCTGACCAGCCCCAAATAATAGACGACGTCTTCACTGGAAATTCTTTGCTGCGCCGTCTGCAGTGCCGTTTCCGCCTCGGTAAATTTTCCGCCTCGCACCAGATTTCCAGCCCTCTCGACTGCAGATTTGGCAGTGGGATCCATCTTGAACGCTTGAGAAAAATATTTCTCCGCCGACGAATAATCCCCCTGTGCATATTTTACTCTGCCCATCCAGCCATTGAGCGCGGAGGTTCCCCTGCCGGACTCCAACGGCCGTGCCAATTCCTGTTCAGCTGCGGTATAATCGCCACGGCCATAAAGCAATTCCGCCCGTTTGATAACGATTTCAGCATCTCGGCCTTGTTCATCCAGAGAGGAAGCAAAGATAAGATTCTCCAACGCCACACCCTCGTCACCCGCCCGCTTCGCGTTACTGGCATTGCTGATATACCCCTGGAAAGAAGTTTCACGGAAAAAATAAAAAAATCCAAAGATGGCTAGGACTAGCAAAGAAACGGTGATTTTTCGCGAAAGGGTCTTCTGCATAAAATTTATCTTACTCCTTTCATTATACATTTTCCAGAAAAAAAGAAAACAAAAAAATGCCCAACAATTTGTAGACAGCAAATCCCTGACTTTGCAAGAAACCCAAGGTTGGAGAATTTCCGAGGAATAGACCAGTATTCCAGTATTAGTAACCCAGACTACCCGATACTAAGATAAGACCCCGCTGTCTACAAATTGTTTGGCACTTATGTTGGCTTTTTCAACCCAACTGGATATACTAGCACACTATAAAGAAGTTGTCAATACTCACCGAATGGAGGCAAACCATATAAAAAAACAAAGTTTATCCCGCACAATTATCCCAGACCGCTAAACAAAAAAGGCGAGGTATTTTTACCTCGTCTTTTTTGAATCATTAGTGCGGCATTGTTGTTAATCACCTCAACTCTCCCCCATTCTGGTACCAGTTGAATTCTGTTTGATTTACAGAAAGAACGTATTCCCAATTAAACTTGTATTTATTGAAGATTGTTGGATCGGGGATACGTCTTTTGACATTGCCCTCGATAAGATAAACATCATTTGTTCCTTCCAACCTGACAAGATTGGAAAGAGTATAAGCATTCATCTCGTTTTGAGAAATGATTTGGACATCTTCCCATTTGTCATCGTAAGAGTTGAAGATGTCTGTGGTGGGGATGTGCTTGCGGATGCCCGCGGGGGTCAGGTAGTATACGGATTCTTTGCCTGACTCTCTGATGAGATAGACATCTTTGTATTTGTTGAAAATCGATTCATCCACTTCTTTGACATCGTTCCAATTGAAACCGTAGTTAAGGAAGACATCGGGGTTGGGGATGTGACGTTTGGTACCGTTGGTAACCAGATAGATTTTGAAGTCTCCTATGAGACGGATCAGATTATCTTCGATGTCTTCAAGAGTACTCAGTATCTCTTCGGTGACAGTCTGTACCTCTGTCCATTGATATCCCAGTTGTTCGAATTGTTCAGGGGTAGATATCCATTTCTTTTCTCCATTGGTAATGACATATATCTTGGGAGAATCCGGGAGCTTGATGAGAGTACCGTCGGGATAATTGCCATTATTGTTTTTGTCTTTGTAGGTGGCAGTCAAGGTGATAGATAGCGACGGCATCGTAACGGTGGCAGTGGCTGAATCGATGTCGTTGATGTAAGAGGTGCTGCCTGTCCATCTGCTGAAGATCTTACCGGTAGGAGGAGCGTCGGCTTTGATAATGATTTCAGAGCCGGGAAGGTAAGAACCGTTACCGGTGCCGTTCCTTACGGTAAGCAGGTATTCTCCTTGGTTTATGGTTTTGTATGTAGCAACCAGAGTAATGTCTTCTTCGGGCATAGTTACGATAGCTATGGCTTTGCCGGTATCATCGATATGGCTGATGTCTCCCACCCATTGATCGAAGACTTTGTTGGTATCGGGAGTGTCGGCGGTAATGGTAACTTCTGTGCCGGGGAGATAATCATCTCCTCCAGTACCACCGGATACTACCAGTCTGAAAGTCTCATCATCGGATCTCTCGTATGAAGCAACAAGGATGATGCCGTGATCGGGGATGGTAACTGTAGGTGTCGTGCTGTATATGTCTGAAACGTATTCAGTGTCTCTTGTCCATTTGTCAAAGACCAATCCCTTGGCAGGTTCATTGGCGGTGATGGTAACTTGTGTACCCACAGGGTAAGCACCGTCACCGGAGCCGTAGCCTATCATCAGGAAGCTGGTAGAAGGATCAAGAAGATCGGAATCTCTGTAAGTGGCAGTGAGGGTAATGGATGAAGCTGGCATCGTTACGATAGTGGTTGGTGATATCATGCTAGAGATGTAGGTGGTACTGCCTGTCCATTTGTCGAAGACTTTGCCGGTGGCGGGAGTGTCGGCGGTGATAGTCACTTGCGTGCCTGCGTGGTAAGAACCGCCTCCTGTTCCGTTGGTTATGGTGAGGTTGTAGGTAGAGACGGTAGCATCTTTGTAGGTAGCAGTGAGGGTTACTGATGAAGCAGGCATTGTGACTGTGGCAGTGGAAGTGTAGATGCTAGAAATATAGATAGTACTGCCTGTCCATTTGTCGAATACTTTGCCGGTGGCGGGAGTGTCTGCGGTGATAGTCACTTTGGTTCCTAGAGCATAAGAACCGTCTCCGTTTCCACTAATAATGTTGAGAGTATATTTGGCAGCATCCTTGTAGGTAGCGGTTAATGTGATATTCAAAGATGGCATCGTGACTGTGGTGGTTGCGGACGTCGTGCTGGTTACGTATGTGGTAGCGCCTGTCCATTTGTCGAATACTTTGCCGGTGGCGGGAGTGTCTGCAGTGATGGTTACTTTCGTGCCTGCTTTGTAAGAACCGTCACCCGTTCCGTTAGTTATGGCAAGAGCGTAAGAAGGAGCGTCTTTGTAAGTGGCAGTTAGAGTTATAGATGAGGCTGGCATCGTTACGATAGTGGTTGGTGATATCGTGCTAGAGATATATGAAGTAGCACCTGTCCATTTGTCGAAGACTTTGCCGGTGGCGGGAGTGTCTGCGGTGATCACTGTTTCCGCGCCTTGGGCGTATGAGCCGTCGCCGGTACCGTTTGCTACTGTCAGAATATACTTAGGAGCTTCTTTGTAATTGGCAATTAAAGTGATATCCGCAGATGGCATCGTGACTGTAGTGGTCGATGATGTCGTGCTGGCTATACTGGAAGTACCGCCTGTCCATTTGTCGAATACCTTGCCGGGAGCGGGAGTGTTGGCGGTGATAGTCACTTGCGTGCCTGTAGTGTATGCTCCGTCACCGGAGCCGTTGGTGACAGTGAGGGCGTAGGTGGCGGGGGCTATGTTTTGATAGGTTGCAGTAAAGAATATGTTTGATGCGGGCATGGTGAAAGTATTGGTATATGAAGTGATGCTATCAAGATATTGAGTACTTCCTGTCCACCTGTCAAAAGCTTTGCCGGAAACAGGCAGATTAGCTACAATAGTCACCTCTTCTCCCGCCGAATAGGTTCCTCCGCCTAGGCCGTTATTTACTGTGACGGTGTAAGTGGTAGCGGGAGGGTTAGAAGTGGAACCTTTAATCGTGAACGAATCTCCGTAAGCGGTAAAGGTATACGGCGTATTCAAATTCACGTTGCCGCTATTGAGCACCAGTTTGAATCCGTCGTTCCTGTCCACATCGCCCAAACCTTCATCCTCCAAGACGTCATCTCTTACAGAAAACACCTCGGCAAGAAAAGTGTTTTCATTCACGCCGTCGGCAGGAGTTCCACCCACATTATCCGTAGCCTCATCAATTATATCTTGAGCGCCGTCCGGACCCTGCCGCACACACATATCATAGATATAAGCCATAGTAAGATTATTCTTCCCACCGATATCGTTGAATATTTCGAGCGCAGGATCCCAATAGAGTTCGTCCAGCATATCTATCTGAGCTTGGCGGAACAGGGGGTCAGTATTACTCTCAACCGCTTCGATAAAGCCTGAAAGCCCTGTCGTGCTTGCGTTCCCATCCCCGTCAGCCGAATTATGAGGACCATCATCAATGGCATTGAGCGCCGGAATATATTTTGCCAGATTATTATTTGGATTCAGCGTGGTGTAATGTTTTATTAATATATTACCGTCATAGGTACCGGTACAGAATCCGATAGCACCAAAAGTTATGCCGCGACCATCATTGATATTTTCGGCATAATTATATTGTAGCTCAGTGGTACTGTTCTCAAGCGTAGCCGTCATCTGTAACGCCGCATTCTTAGCAACGCTTTCCGAAAAAGGCGCAGCCTCGGCAACTCTGCAGAAAGGGGTAAGATTCGCAAAAACACCCAGAAACAAAAACGCACAGACTGACAATACCTTTGTACCCTTCATATTTTTTTGAAAAGATAAAAATAAAACGCACCGAAGCGATTTTGTGCATGACGTAAAAACCGAAAACACGTTATCTATTAGCACTATTATACCAATTATATCTCTTTCTTGTGAAAAAAGCAATATGCGTAATCCATATCCGGACTAGTAGCTTTCGTCCCGCCTCCGTAAAGCTATGGCGAGGTTTAGTCTGTGCGCATTTAGGGGAATGTTATTTTCGCGTTGGATGGTCACGCGGAATGAATCACTCGTTGGTGCGCTTGATTCATGCCATTTCTGACTTAATCTGGGATATAAACCCTCTCTCTTATCACCCGACCAAAAAAAGGGTATAATTGAAATATAAAAAGAAATAACCTTATCGATATGGATTTGACCGACCCACAAGAACAAAACGAGGAAGAGAATTTCGAGCTGTCGCTCCGGCCGCGAGTATTAAAGGAATTCACCGGACAGGAAAAGATCAAGAACAACTTGGAGATTTCCATAGAGGCCGCCAAAAAGCGCAACGAGCCCATCGAGCACATACTTTTCCACGGACCGAGCGGGCTGGGTAAAACCACGCTCTCCTATCTTATTGCCAATGAAATGGGCAAGAATATCCGTGTCACTTCCGGACCGACCGTGGAGAAAGTCGGCGACTTGGGCGCGATACTTACCAACCTGGAAGACGGAGATATTTTATTCATCGATGAAATCCACAGGCTGAATAAGCTTATTGAAGAAGTTCTATATCCCGCGATGGAAGACTACGCTCTCGACATTATCGTGGGCAAGGGGCCTTCCGCGCGTACCATCCGTTTGGATCTGCCGAAGTTCACTCTCATCGGAGCCACCACCCGCATCGATCTTATCTCCTCACCACTCCTGAACCGCTTCGGCATCACCCATCATCTTGATTACTACAAAAACGAAGAGATAAAAGATATTATCACCCGCTCCAGCCGAGTGCTGGGGGTGGAGATGGAATCGGAAGCGGCCGAGCGGATTGCCGAGAGTTCTCGCCAGACTCCCCGTATCAGCAACCGACTGCTGCGGCGAGTGCGCGACTTTGCCGAAGTGCGAGGAAACGGGACCATCGACAAAAGCGCGGTGGAAGAAACTTTCAAGCATTTGGAAATCGACTGCTATGGACTTGATCCGACAGACCGAAAAATATTGGAAACCATCATCCATAAATTCGACAACAGCCCGGTGGGCCTCTCCACACTGGCGGCCAGTATGGCGGAGAGTCGCGACACCATCGAAAGTATCTACGAACCGTATCTCTTGCAATTGGGATTTCTCATCCGCACTCCGCGCGGACGACGCGCCACCAAGCTCGCTTATGACCATCTCGGAATCAAATATCCAAGCGAAGGGACGCTGCTGTAAGTAGAGCTCTCTGCTGTTGTCATCCCGAAAGGCGTACTCGCCTGAGGGATCCGGTAACTGTAAAAACCCCGAAAAACATTATCTTTATAAAAATACGTTTTATATTCTATGGACTCTTTCCCGGATTTCTCAGTTGCAGAGGGCACAAGATATTGTGCCCCTACAATTCGAAATGACAGCAATACTGGGTGACGCTGCTGTTATTCAAAACCTTCCAACCCTAACATATTAAACCTAATTCCACGCAGATGAACCTCATACTTCTTTACGCCTTGATTTTCGTCGCAATCCCCCTCGGATTCTATTTCCTGTTCGCGTACATAATAGTCTTTCACCTCGTGAAATACGGATTGGAAAAGGATGTTAGAAAAAGAGCGGCACTGGTTTTCTGTATAGGACTACTCGCCCTCTCTATCACCATTATGCAAAAATTTTTCGCAGTGAATTGGAACCGGGCCAGTATAACTCAATTTATGGAGTATTCAGATATTAATATTTTTTATACAAACTATGACTGAGACTAAACAGTCCCCCACGCCATCGATAGATTATCACTTCCCGGGACAAAGGGACGACGAAGAGATAAAATTTATACTGCGCCGCCACAGGATCACTCTGCTGCCGATGGCATTGTTTTTCTCCGGTATGGCGTTCTTGCCTCTGGCATTTTATTCGCTTCTTGTTCCTTATACACTGACCGCTTTCGCGTACAGGCCTTACAGCGATATCTATTTTCTATTGATGACAATTTATTACGGTTTCCTGTGGATTATTTTCTTTATCGAATGGCTGGATTATTATCTGGATATCTGGATCATCACCGACCAAAGGATTATAGATATCCAACAAAAAAACCTCTTCCACCGCGTCGCTTCCGAGATCGACCTCAAGCGAGTGCAGGATATCAGCAGCGCTGTGGAAGGTGTCTTTCAGACCTTCTTCCAATTCGGCGACATCAAAGTCCAGACCGCCTCGGAAGAAAACAGCATCAACCTCAAACAGGTCCCCCGCCCCGTCACCGTCCGCAGAGAAATTATGGAATTGTGCAAGGCGGCGCAAGAAGAATCAGGATGGGGATTCGGACATTAAACTTCAAAGACACGAGCTATCGTGTCTTTTTTTGCCACGCTTTTTAGATTGTCATCCTGAAACAATACCGGATCGTAGTCCGGTATGACATGGTTCAGGATGACGGAATACTTAGAAGTATATCCCTATAGAAAAAAACAGCTTTTTAAAAAGCTGTTTTTTCTGATCCGATAAATACTACTTGATTTCAATATATCTTTCGTTGCTGCGAAGTTGTTGATTCTTGTCGGTTATCAGCAGGGCATAGATCTTATATTTTCCGGAGATAAAATACCGTTTATCTTCCTGCCACGAGACCTGATATATATTGCCGGTACCGGGTGCCACCGCACGGCTTTCGGCAATCTTTGATACCGCTCCAGGCTTATTCACCAGATTCATATCCGAATCATAGATACTGTCGAGCTGATAATAGAATTCCACTCGCTTCACACTGCTCTCATCGACAGAGACTGCCGATGCCAGAGTAAGGGGGAAGTCTCCCGTAATCGGTTTGAGATAAACGGAGTCCGCACCGCTATCGCCGCTGCCGCTATTGATAATGATCGTAACGTCCCTCTCCGTCACACTATCGATATTGTCGTAAGCCTTCACTTTCAGGGTGTGTTCACCATCGTCGATATCGCCGTTGATACGGAAGGTCCCTTCATAGGGCGACTCGGCATCTATCTTTAAGAGATTATTATCGAGATAAAATTCCACCTGCTTAACGCCGCGCGCTGCGAAGACATGAGCTTCGACATCGATCTTGCCATCCTTGATGATCTGATTTTCATATGGACTGGCAATTTGCACATTGGGAGAATTTTCATCGCTTCTGAGTTCACAGACCTCAGTCGGAGCAATCTGATTGACTCCTTCTCCCATACTTTGCTGCGCCCAAGCCAGCACGCCACTCTCCCAGCGGGAGAACTGCGGATCGTCCTGTGGCTTCTTCGGATAATCACCCTGAGGATCGTCTTTGTTCACATAATAAAGGATAGTATGCACTTCGGAATAAGTTCTCTGTTCTTTCTGCTCTGCGGGAGTATTCTCGCTCGCCAGCTTATCTCCGCAAGCCTTGTCGATTTCCACGACCACCTCAGTCTTGCTGGCACCGTTCAGAACCGCTTTTCTGGTAGTAATCTTTTCCGGTGCCGTGAACTGTTCGACCGGTTTATCCGCCAAAACGCGAGAGAGAAAATCATTCCAGATCGGAGTGGCGGCGCTCACACCTCCACCGCTATTCATCTCCGCACCGCTATTATTACCCGCCCAAACCCCCACCGAGATGCTCGGAGTATAACCTACTGTCCACGCGTCCTTGTAATCGCTGGTGGTTCCGGTCTTGGCCGCTACCGGACGACCCGGGAAATAAAGTTTACTGCTGGCACCGAAAGTCGGCGTACGCGCCACGTTGTCGGAAAGGACACTGGTGATATTGCGCGCAACCTGCGTATCCAGAACCTGTTGAGGATTGGAGGTAAATTCCTTGAGGACCTTGCCCTCCGAATCTTCCACTTTCATAATACCCGTCACGGCGTTCTTCTGCCCATCATTGGCAAAGACGCTGTAAGCCCCCGTCATATCCAGAAGTTTTACTTCGCCCGACCCAAGCACCAGAGAAAGCCCATAATTGGAACCGTTCAAAGTCGTAATTCCCATATCATGCGCCGTCTGAACACTCTGATTAGTACCGGCAAGATACAGTGTCTTCACTGCCGGAACATTAAGAGAACGAGCCAGGGCGGACCTGATAGTTACCGGACCGGAATAACTCAAATTGTAGTTCTTCGGTTCATAGTCTTTGCCGCTCCCGTCCGGACCGAAATTGGTCGGCACATCAAACAGAATCGTGTCTGGCGTATATCCTTTGGAAAAAGCAGTGGCATAAACAAAAGGTTTGAATGAGGATCCCGGCTGACGATCGGAAATCGCCACATTGACATTACCCTCCGCTTCCAAATTAAAATAGTCTTTGCTGCCCACCATCGACAGAATCTGCCCCGTCTTAGGGTCGGTCGCCACCAGCGCGGCGTTGGTAGCCTTGTAATGTGTGGTGTTATATTCCACGCCTTTTTTCACGGCGTCCTCGGCTACGAGTTGCATATCATAATTGAGCGTGGTCGTAACTTTGAGCCCTCCCTTTTCCACCATCTCCTCGCCGTATTCCTCCACCAATTTATCCTTGATATACATCACGAAATGTGGCGCTTTTATCGAAGAAACGAAGGGTTTCAAACGAGAAAATATATTTACCTCGGAAGCCTCCTTAGCCTCGGCATCGGTAATATATCCATCCTGTCGCATCTCCTCGATGATATACTGGCGGCGTTTCTCGAGTGCGTCCGGATGTGAACCGTAAGGAAAATAATAAGTGGTCGCCTGCGGGATAGCAGCGAGCATTGCCGACTCGGCGATATCCAGGTCCTTGGCGCTTTTGCCGAAGAAAGTCTGTGACGCCACTTCCGCGCCATAGAGGTTGGAGCCGTAAGGAATCTGGTTGAGATACATTTCCATAATCTCGTCCTTGCTAAATTTCTGTTCGGTCTCCAGCGCCAGAATGATTTCTTTTATTTTTCGAGTATAAGCTTTCTCGGAAGTCAGCACCGAATTCTTGATAAGTTGCTGGGTAATGGTCGAGGCTCCTTGGGCCTTTTCGTGACGGATGATATCGATATAGATAGAGCGAGCGATACCTTTCAAGTCGATGCCATGGTGCTTGTAAAATTTCTTGTCCTCCGTCGCTACCGAGGCCTTCACCAGATAGGGAGAAATCTGATCCAAATCCACGAGAGTGCGTTTTTCGTCGCCATGTATTTCATAAAGGAGAGTCTCTCCCGTGCGATCATATATCTGCGTAGACTGTGCGACGCTCCGATCCGCAATCTTGTCCGGGTTAGGGATGTCCTTGGAAAAATAGATAAACGCCGCAGCCATAGCAAGGAAGCCGAGGATCAACATCACGACCGAAAGCTTGATAAAAGCGCCCCAGAATTTCTTGTGTTTATTTTTTTTCTTTTTCTTCTTTATGTCCTCCAGCTCAAAGCCTTTCTTGCGCGAGCCGATATGCAGCGCGGAAAAGATACCCCGCTTCTTCTTGTAAGATTTGCTTTTGTGATTTTCCTGGAGCGCGCTTAAAACTGAACGGTTACTTTTCGCCCCATTCGAGCGGTTTTCCGTATTACCGGAGCCCACCCTATACTTTTTCCTTACCGCCATTTTGAATATGTTAATTTTATATTATCAACCGATATTTTACATCGAATAGGAGTTTTGGTCAATACTTCCATTATAGTATATTTTAGAGAATATTAGAAATTTTTTGTATTTCGGATTCGGACCATACGGACCAAATCTTTCGACCACGCACACATCGTCCCACCTTCTCTTCTCAATCTTTATCCGCTTTCCCGTACTATTTCTGGTGCGGTCCCGAGAATACGCGACAGTACTATCTGTCATCGCGAGCCGTAGGGGCATAATATCTTGTGCCATCTCTCTTCAGCCCGTCCACGCAAAGCAAGAATAATTCTTTTGATTCCATAAATATTGTCCTTGCGGCAAAAAACAGTTATGCTAGACTTAATTTGAAATATTAAACTCGCTAAATATCAACCACAATGGAAGGAATTAATACCGATCCGGAAAAGATCAAACAACTCTTGAGCCATAACGTCGAGGAGCTGATAGTCAAAGAGAGTCTGGAAGCAAAGCTCAAATTAGGCAAAAAACTGCGTATCAAACTGGGCTGTGACCCTTCGCGACCCGATCTCCATCTCGGACACTCTATCGCTATCCGGAAGCTACGTGAATTCCAGGACCTCGGACATCAGGTGGTTTTCATCATCGGCGACTACACGGGAATGATCGGCGACCCGACCGGAAAATCCAAAACCCGTAATGCGCTCACCCGAGAAGAAGTGGCGGAAAACGCCAAGAGCTATCTCGAACAAGTCGGACAGATTTTAGACCTCGAAAAAACTGAACTTCGCTACAACAGTGAATGGTTTGCCAAGCTCACCTTCGAAGAAGTTTTGAAACTGACCGGTAAATTCACAGTGGCACGGATCTTGGAACGGGATGATTTCGACAAACGACTCAAAAGCGGCACTGACATCGCCGTTACCGAAATGCTCTATCCGATGATGCAGGCTTATGATTCCATAATGGTAGAAGCGGACATAGAAGTCGGCGGCACCGATCAGAAATTCAATCTGCTCGCCGGGCGCGAATTGCAGAAGAAGATGGGAATGGCGCAACAGGATGTTATGACCTGCCCCCTTTTGGTCGGACTCGATGGCGTAAACAAGATGAGCAAGAGCCTCGACAACTACATCGGCATCACTGAAGACGCCAATTCGATGTTCGGCAAAATCATGTCGATCGGCGATGATATGATATTTTACTATTTTAAATTACTGACCACGAAAACGCCGGAAGAATTAAAAACGATAGAGGAGACTCTATCAGACAAAAATCAGAATCCGCGCGATTTGAAAGTCGAACTGGCTAAAGCAGTGATTGCCATCTATCACTCGCCGGAAGAAGCAGTAGAAGCAGAGCAAGAATTCAACCGCATCTTCCGCGAAAAACAAAAGCCAACCGAAATACCGGAAATAAAACTCACACAGAAAGAATATCCGATTTTGGATTTGCTGACCGAAGCAAAAATGATTACTTCCAAAAGCGACGGAAGGCGGCTTATCGAACAAGAAGGCGTACGTGTAAACGACGAAGTGCAGAGTGATGTGCAGAAGAATATTACGGTTGAGAACGGCATGGTGATACAAGTGGGAAAAAGAAAGTTTGTGAAGATTAGCGTATCTTAGTCAAGCTGCAGTTTTGCACCCCCTATATCGATTCATTCCCGCATCAGTCCGGTCGTCTCGACCGGACCTTTGATTTTGATTGGAATAAAATCGCCGTCTGTAAAAGTTGACCGCCAGAGAAAGTTCTGGTATCCTCCATATTACCTTCTCAAGATCAAACCATCTTGAAGAGGTAATAAGTCCTCTCGCCTTTCTTTCCGTGGGAAGAGAGAAAAGGCAAGCAATGCAAAAAAATATGCCGAAAAGATGGGCATCCTTCGGCATAAATGAGAAAATAGAGCAGGATATCATGACTTACAAGACAGGATTCTTCTCTATTTTCTCAAAACCAAACCCGCACTAGCGGTGTTTTTTTATGCATATCAAAAAATTTGACAAGAAAGCTGATGAGCGTAAAATTACAAATAATAAAGATAAAAAGGCAAGGGGGAGTCGTCGCCTCCAAGCCTGTTTCACATGGCGGCAGTAAAAACCAAACCCGGTAGGCTGTCGCCTTCCTCTTAACATTACAACTCCACATAAGTGGTGTTTTTTATTTCTACGAAAACCATACAATCCGTCACCAAAAAAAACGGGGTGCTATAACATAAACAACAGTACCGAAGAAATAGCTCCATACTTTTGTCATCCTGAGCGAAGCAGGGCGGAGTCGAAGGATCCCTCCATTCCCACCCAGCTCATCATATAATCAATTTTAGACGGCCGCACAGGTTAAAACCCGCGACTACACCCCGAAACCACACTTTTTAAAAAATCAGAAATCAACGGAAAATCTCTTGACAGGCTATATTCGTGCGACAAACTGATACTATCACTTGGAGAAAAGGTATTAAAGTCCCAAGTGATATGCCACCTAGTACGAAAGAACCACCCTTTTTAGGTAAAGGGACAGCGGATGTTGCCGAAAAGAATGTGATTTAAAATGGAGGTAAAGAATGGACCCGCCATGTTTTTCAACCACAGAAACAAGCGGATGGTTCGCGGATAAGTTCGATGAGACCACTGCCAGCGCTTGAAGCATCCTGGACAAGCTTCAAGGCTCGAGCAAGAAAGGGCTTAATGGCGAACGAACAAGGAAGCCACCCTTTGCCCATGTAAAGGGACAACGAATATTGCCAAAAAGAGGAGAAAACAATTGGAGGCAAAAATGATAGCAACAAATAAAATTAGAGCTAAAATCACAACACTCGAAGAAGCCGAAGACTGCTGCTGAGCTATACACACAACCCAGACTCAACCAGCAAAAGAAGTGCCAAAGAGCCAAAATAGGAGGAACCAACAATGGGTTAAACCTGCCCCGTCTATACGATGGGGACAACGAAACACAAAGGATAGACCAAGACCACAATAAAAGACAAAAGGAAGAAATACACAGGACACTTCCACACTAAAAAACGTATTTTAAAAATCCTGTTTTATTTTATCCATTTTTACCACCCGGCAAAATTTAATCAATAATATTTTATATCATTATACATAATACCTTTAAACAAACAGCATTGTCTCATTTTCACATTCTACGGCACAAACCCGATTACCTCGCTCTTTTTTCATGTCATTCCGGGCTTGACCCGGAATCTGCAGGATATTATACCAAATTAACTAAATCTGTTCTACAATCCTTTTATAAGGCATTTGGAATCTCCCCCTCTCCTACCGGGAGAGGGTCGGGGTGAGGGGGGAATAAAAGTGGAATCATTACGTCACAGATTAAGTTAATTTGTCATCACCACATTGTTTTACTTATCGCACCGCACACATTCTTTCGCTCTCAAAATGCCGTGAAATCATTTCATCTATTTCAAAAAATAAAGTATCAACGTAATATACCATAGATTCCGGCTCGGAGGCCGGAATGACAAAATCAAAAGTTTTTTCTAAAATACCCCTAGCTAAACAGATAAAACAAAAACCGCCGATTAAGGCGGATTTTTGGAAAATATAAATATTATTTTAAAAACTATTCCAGCGCCGCTCCCAGAAGAAAAGCGTCATCACCCAGAGAAGAATTCACCACCTTCACTTTGCGCGCCGAAGGCAGGACTTCTTTTTTTATAAAAGGCATCGCCAATTTCAATAATCTTTTTTCCTTGACCATACTGCCACCGATAACAGCGATTTCGGGATTCAGGATATTCACCACATTGGCAAAGCCGATGGCAAAATAGGAACTGGCCTTCTCCATGATGGCACGCGACTTCTCATCTCCTCGCACCGCGTCAAAGACGATATCTTTGGCGCCTTTTTTTTCGCCATAAACTTTTTCATACATTTTTTCCACACCCGGTCCGGCAACGTATCTTTCCCAACACCCTTTGCGTCCGCAATTGCACTGCTCACCACCAACCTCGATCACCATATGCCCGAATTCGCCGGCGATGTTGTCCTTACCGAAATAGAACTTGCCATTCATCTTTATCGCTCCGCCCACGCCCGTACCGACCGCAATAAAAACCGCATCGTCATATCCTTTGTATTTTCCAAAGTTATCTTCGCCATAAGCGAAAGCGCGGATATCGTTTTTGAGTGTGACTTCCAAACCGGTTTTTCTGGAAATGATTTTTCCCAGCGCGAAATTATTTAGCGATGCGATATTGGGCGCGCAAACCACAGTATCCCCCTTTTTATTCACTTGCCCCGCCACCGCAAAACCGATTTTCTTGAAGGTATATTTTTTCCGATAAGATTCCACCAATTCCAAAATCTTCGCTATTATGTCCTCTCGCGTTTTCGGTGTTTCATTCCTTTCGTAACCAAGGATCTTATAATCGCCGCCGCTGATTTCCACCAGCGCCGAAGCGATTTTCGTCCCACCCATATCGAACGCCAGCACCTTGATATTTTTCATAAATTTATATGATTAGGGTTATAAGCTCCGACCATCACAGTTACCTCTTCATTATACTCCATAGTTTACGACCTATAAAATTTATTCCAATGGCTATCCCAAATATTTTTTGCTATCTCTAAAAACCTCTTTTCTGCCTCCATCCTCCGAGAAGTCTCCAACGTGGATAGCGAGCGCATCGCCTTTATAAGAAACATATTACCTCTTTCGATAGAGTCAGGATTCCAAATCGTGTCTTTCCAAATCGCGGACTTTTTGCCGGATGCCGCCCAAAAATGGCAACTAGACAATCCCTGATCCAAAAAATTGCGGGAAACCTTATAATTCTTATCTTCTTTATTTTTTGAAATTTCCCCTATTGCAAAATTCGCAAATCCCCAAAGATCTCCTTGTATAGAGTTTCCGGGAAAATCCCAATAAGAGAACGGAATATTTTTCGCAAGATCATCTTCCGTTGATTCCCAATTGGAAGCGACAGGATCTATCTCTTGCAAATCACCTTTACCGAATTCTTCGATAAACTCCGAAATTCTCAGGGAACGGATATTCCCGTCAGTAAAAGCTTCCTTGGTCTTGCTATAAAAATCATGATGATGATGCCCATAAAGTTCTCCGTCAGTGGCGGTTATGATATTCATGCCCCCCCGCGTCGCCTCATCGGAAATCTCATTGATTTTTTCCGGAACAAAATAATCCGATACTTGGCGATCGCGAAAAACAACTTTCATATTCAGATCTTTCACTTTGAAGATTTTTTCCTTGTCAAAACTGTTGAGTTTACCACAATAGGATATCTCATCGAGAATAATCCACTCAAATCCCATCTTTTCTAAAACTTCAGCAACTCTCCTACTATAGGCCATCTCCGGAAGATAGAATCCGCAGCGTTTATATTCTCCTCCGAAAATTTCTTTTTTTATTTTTTCATCCAGAAGTATCTGTCTCTCAATCTCTTCCTCCGGCAGCAGCGGCAGAATCGGATGATACATAGCGCTACCCACCAGCTCTATTTCTCCATTCGAAAAAGCTCTTGAAAAATCCTCCAAAAGACCGTCATAATGATATACCACGAGCTGCTCCAAAAGCGAACCGCTCAGATTCATCGTGAGCTTTAGCCCGTCATACAAATCAAAAAATTTGGCAATTTCAAAATAGCTCTCGCGCGCCACCTGATGGAATACCTCTTCTTCCTGTTCCGGTGGCTGATAGATATGTAAAAAGTTTATCCAGTTTATCATATTGAAGGATTAGCTTATATTCAAGGTATGAATCAGAACAGGCTTATTCCTCGCCGATCCAATCTAATATTTTACGAGTCAAACTGTCATCCGGCAAAACTTCAGTTTCTATGATTAAGTACGGTAACTTAGAATTTTCTATTTCCTCCTTGTACTTTCGCTGCTGCGAGATATACCAATCTGGAGTTTTTAAAATCCGCGCATAATGGGGGTATAGCCTAAGGCGATCATCAATCCTTTTTTGTAAAAGCTCTTTATCCTCTGGAAAAGTTACCAAAACCATTTTAAAATCAAGGTCACTCAGCCTGTTCTCTACCTGGGCATAATTAATATCTTGGTTTCGATAAAGCTGATTATATATACGATCAGACAAATACATTTTTTCAACAAGCAAATTCTTTTCTTGAAGTTCTTTAAAAATATTCACGTAGTTTTCAATTACAATTTTGCCATGCTCGGTACCATAAAACCCCAAATCACAATTAAACCAATGACATCCGTCTAAAATCACTTTTTGCTGATTATACTTGGGTTCTAAAAAATTATATACTTGCGAAGTTAACCAGCTCTTACCGGCAAGCTCCGCTCCCTCAAAAATAATATGATGCGCCATATAAAAATATTAAATTAATGAAGCCTGAAAGATTTTATCACTTTATTTTCTAAAGTTTGTTGCTGTTTTTTGATAAATTTTCTCATAACTATCTGCCATTTTTTCCACAGAAAAATTTTTCTCAACATGATTTCGACAATCTGCACGTTTAATCAAATCGACATTTTTTATTGCCATCTCCATTTCATGAATATTTTCCACCACGAACCCAGTTTTCCCATTTTTTACTACTTCCGAGACTGCGGCACGATTAAGCCCAATGACTGGCGTGCCACAGGCCATGGCTTCAATCATTACCAAACCGAACGGTTCCTCCCAATCAATCGGAAAAAGAAGCGACTTGGCATTTCCCAAAAATTCATTTCTTTCCTTCGGGTCCAACACTCCCACATACTCTATTTGCCCCTTTTTAAGATATGGACGTATTTCATTGTCGAAATATGCTTCACAACCGTAATAGCTCCCTGCAAGTTTGAGCTTCACGCCGGCCTTCCTTGCTGCTTGAACCGCAAAATGCGCTCCCTTCTCCTTAGTGAGATATCCAAGATAAGCGAAATATTCTTCCCCTTCAGACTGGAAAGTAAAATCCGCCAGTTTTATACCGTTATGGATTACGGAAGAATTCGAAGCGGGTGCGAAGCATTCTTTCTGACTGCGACTTACAAAAGTATGATGGAGTTTATAAAATCTGCTCTTACGGTCGACACAATACCTCTGCAGATGTTTTTCCTGTTTTATACAAGCAACATCCCGATGCGCACTGTGTACCGTCTCGACAATCGGCGTGTCAATAAGATTGGGGAAATAATATGCCGGTGAACCAAGGTGTGAATGGATGATATCGAATTCTTCCGCCATCTCGACGGCCTTGGTTATCACCGTCAGCGCGTAATGAGTGGAGGTTAATCCGAACAGATTACCGCGCGACATCGGATAAGGCAGAATTTCTATCAACCGAGCACTCGTCACGGAATCGCTCGTGGCAAAAAGTGTCACCTCATGCCCGCGACTGACAAGCTCTTCGGTAAGATAATAAACCATATATTCCAAACCGTTTTTCCCTTTCGGTGGCACGCTCTCCTGAAGCGAAACCAATTGCGCAATTCTCATCGTATCTATTTGTAAATTGATTAAAACTTTTTTATTCAAATATCTTATACATCCCAGAAGATTCAAGAAAGATATCTTTTGTTTACGGATATTCTATTCATAAAAATAATATTTAGTAGCATCTTATAATAGTCCCAGATTCCTCGCTTCGCTTCGGAATGACATATAATAATCTTTGCCGTAAAAAAGTTTTATTATCCCCGTTTTCTCGATTCGAGCATTCCTTTATAAGCCGCCAAATAATTGTCCGTCATTTTTTCTACAGAAAAATTCTCTTCCACATGCTTACGACAGTCTTCGCGTTTGATAGAATCGATATTTTTTATCGCCTCCATCATTTCCTCGGGTGTATCCACCACGAAACCTGTCACACCATCCTTCACCACTTCCGATACCGATCCTCGATTATAAGCGATTACCGGCGTGCCGCACGCCATCGCTTCGATCATCACCAGACCGAAAGGCTCCTCCCAATCCAACGTATTAATGAACGCTTTGGAATGTCCGTAGAAATCGGGAAGATTATCTTGAGAAAAATAATCCAGAGTTATATCATCACCGAGAAGCGGCTTTACTTGTGTATTCCAATAACTTTTCTCGTTGCTCTTGTCAAATTCATAAATAAAACCGGCTATCTGCAATTTCAATCCCATTTTGCGCGCGATTTCCATCGCACCATGCGTCCCTTTCTCGCGAATAACTCGCCCTGATTGACAGAGCTTCTCCCCTCCTTGCGGATTGAATTTCCATTTTTTAAGGTTAATTCCATTATACACGTTATCGAAAATATTCAAATCCGGCATAGCTTTTCTCTGCGAGAAACTGATCGACGCAAAATTCAAATTTTCAAATTCATTATAAAGCTCCAATATCTTTAACGAGGAAAAGGTCAGCGGATCATGAATCGTCTGAAGCGTCGGCAGATGGCTCATTGCCGCAAAAGGCGCAACATTCAGAGGACGGAGGTGCATATGCAAAAGATCAAAATCGTTTTCTTCTGCATATCGATAAACCTTGGACACAAAAAGATTTTCGTAATCGAAGAAGGATTTATCATTGGTATAACGCCCGTAAATCAGAGGATTGGAAAAAGGTAGCATATCGAAGGTCACGAGCTTAGCTTTCGTTTCCGATCCGATTGGCGCAAAAAGTGTCACATCATACCCGCGAATCGCAAGCTCATCGGCAATCCATCCTGTTATATCTTGGTTGGCATAAATTTCATTTTGAGGCACGGGCACGGGGATGGCGTTGGTGCAAGCGATTCCTATTTTCATTTATTTATAAACTAAAAGAATTAATCGTCTGTATGGAGTATCGGGATTTATCCCGCGTCGTTGTCCAATGCGAATGAAATGAACGTCAACGACAGCTCTTCTACTCGGGGTAACAGCGCGAACTAAAGTTCGATACTCCATAATAAAATATATTTTCTACATAAAGTCCTCCCCCGCGAGTGCTTTCCGAAAAGCTTCCAGATTCGTTTCAAGCTTGGCGACTCCCTTTGGGGTAAGATTGACGTAATAATCTTCTTTCTTCGGCTCCAAAATACCGAGAGCATCATAGAAAACATTTATTTTCTGAGGCACGAGACGCAATATATCGAGACGGAATAAATGCCAAAACCCTGTCTTATCGACCTTCATCTTCTCAAAGAATTTTCCCAATACCTGCTTTTGAAATTCCCTATCAGAAATTTCAAGATAGAAAAATGCGATATCGAACGCCATATTATTGAGATGCACATAATACCAGTCGATGATAGCGGCTTTCTCCCCGGGAGTGATAATCAGATTGCCTGGATGAAAATCTCCGTGAGTTATTATCCCGCTTTTTTCATCCAGAAGCTTTTTACCTGATTGCAAGATTTCCACCCCCTTCTCAATCTCCTCCTGCGCGAAGAACGGTGAAAGATTTCCGCGATATTTTTCATAAGCCTTTTTGAAGTCTGTATATTTTTGCGTTTTGAGCTTTATCTCTCCTTGTGCGAAAGCCGACATCTTTTGCATATTTTTGATTCCAGAGATCAAATCCTCCAAAGGGAATTTATCGATATTACCTTTTTCCAAACCATTATAGAAATCCCCCGCTTCGTATCCTTCGATAAATCCATAGACCATCCACTCCGGAACGTGTTCGCTGTCGCCATCTACGAATTTAGGAACCGAAAGTTTTTTGCTGCGCGCATAAAACTTCGTAAAGAGCTGATTGATTTTTATTTCCCTACGAAAAGATGCCTTTGTTTCCTGATAATCCTCTGTTCTCATCTTAAAAACCACCTTGTCGCCTTTCTTATCCCGGCAAGGAGCGGTATAAAATCTCTCCTGATGGATATTCGTATCAAAAATATATTTCGGATCGAACTCGAGCTCTGAAATCTTATCGTGAACCTTCTTCTCGATATCCGGCAAATACGGTCCGTATTTTGGCATAAATTTAATCTTTACTTTTTAAGGCCTTGCGATAAAGCGCCAGATATTTTTGTGCAGGCACATCCCAAGAAAAAGATTCTTCCATGCCATTAATCGCGATCTTGCGCCAAATGTCACTATAGCGAAAAGTCTCCACTGCCCGTACAATGGCAGAGAAAAAAGCGAAAGAATCGTAAGTACTGAAAGTGAAACCGTTGCCCTTCCCCGTCTTGGGATTATAGTTATTGATCGTATCGGACAATCCTCCGGTCTTGCGCACGATCGGCACCGAGCCATAACGCAATGAAATAAGCTGACCCAATCCGCACGGCTCGAAACGCGAAGGCATCAGGAACATATCGGAGGCGGCGTAAATGCGCGTCACATTCTTCCGTTTGAATTGCATGGACGCCACCATCTTTCGAGGATGCTTGCTTTCCACTTTTGCGAAAAAATTTTTGTAACGCTTGTCGCCATCGCCAATGATGATAATCTGCAGTTTGAGCCGGAGCAAAGGCTCTATGACCTCCATCAACAAATCGAATCCTTTCTGTTCGGTGATGCGCGTCACCATTCCCAGTAGCGGGATATCCTTATCAACCTTCAACCCATACTCCTTTTGCAGGAGTGTCTTATTCTTGTATTTGTCATCAAAATTATTGGCATTGTATTTGGTGGCCAACCCGGGGTCAGTCCGAGGATTGTAAGCTTCATAATCTATCCCGTTCACGATACCGAAGAATCTCTTTTGCAGATGCTTCTCCGAAAGTTCGAGATGAAGACCCTGTCCGAATTTTTCTTGCATAATTTCCTCAGCATAACACTCGCTCACGGTGTTCACCATATCAGCAAACAAAATCGCGCGCCGGGAAAAATTTATATTATTTATTTTTTTCTTGGTCAAATTAACCAAAGGGCTCTGTCCATCGTCTACATTCTTTTTGGGAACAGTCCACCAATCATGCCCCATCTGAAAAGCAAGATTGTGAATCGTAAAAAGAGTCTTCAGATCTTTTATTTGTTCATCCGAGCTATACTCGGTTTTTATAAAATACGGGATAAGCCCAGTATGCCAATCATTGCAATGAACGATGTCCGGCTTCCAGCCTTCCAAAACCTCCAGGCTCTTGATTGTTTCCAGAACCGCCTTACAAAAAAACAAGGACCTCTTGTTTTCATCTTCATAACCGTATAAATGACTGCGACTGCCAAAATATCTGTGTTTGTCGATGAAATATACGGGAATCTTTGTATCCAAATAAGACTTCTTGATTCTAAAAGAAGTTTCCTCACCCATCAGATCAACCGTAAGATTATCTTGAATTATTTGGATATTGTATTTTTCTTCATCTATAACACCGTGTCTCGGCATGATTATTCTCACGTCGTAGCCCATCTTAGAGAGCGCTTTAGGAAGATCCCTTGAAACGTCCCCCAAACCTCCCGCCTTACAGAATGGGTCCAAATCGGTAGTCACAAAAAGAATTCGTAATTTTTTTTTCATTGAAAGATCTGTTAGCTTTCTTTAAGTATAGCTCAATTCGGAAAAAAACAAAAACAGCGCTTATTAATGGCTGTTTTTGCTGAGATAATACAAAAAATATAGAAACAGACTATTTCTTCGTCTCAGGAAACAAAAGGTCGATGATGCCTTCGGCGACAGGCCTCGGCCTCCCTTCATAAGGAAAATGATGCATAAATATGCCCGGAGAAGGATTCATTTCCAAAACGGCATAGCTAAAATCCTTAGGTTTCTGCGAAATATCTCCTTTTACCATAATATCAACTCCCGCATAAGAAAGTCCGGGAATAGCGCTTACTGCTTTTACGGCTATCTTCTTGAAATAAGGATGAACCTTGTCGGTGAAGTCAACGCTATCCCCTCCAGTCGACAAGTTGGAGTTATTTCGCAGATAAACCTTCTCGCCTCTGGTAATGATAGAATTGACATCAATCTTCTGAATTTTCAACTTTGCCCGGACACGATCATCAACTTCAATCGTAATCAGGGGCTTAGAATAATTCAATCCTCTTTGAGGATCTTCATTTTTTTTCACAATCAATTCTTTGACACTGCTCTTGCCGTCACCCACAATGTTCGCCGGTTCCCGAAAGGTAACGGCCAAAACTTTCTTCCGCGTAGCTATAAATCTGAATTCCCTCCCCTTGAATTCTTTTTCGATTAATACGTATTTTTCTTTGCTAAAATATTTTTTTAAAACATTCGCGACTTCAGCGAAGTTTTTCATTCCGACAAAAACAAGATCACCGTGAGTGCCGTTAAATTTTTTTACGACGACAGGATAAGTTATTTTCTCACAAAAGTTCCTAATATCTTCCGTGTCTCCGCAAAGGAACAGTTTTCCCTCCGTAGGACATATTCCTTTCTCTCGCAAGAAATCCTTGGTTAACATTTTATTTTCCAAAATACGATCAGCCGTGACAGAAGTCTGCGAGCTTTTGCTTCCCTGAATATATTCGCGATGCTTTTTGAATCTAAGCTCGATGAAGGCATTCTCCTCTTGATAATCATTTATATGATTAAGCTTGATGCCTCGTTCTAATGCCGCCTCTGCCAACAACCGCGACGAAAACATTTTTATACTCTCTGGGATTCGAATATCATTCATTTTAGTGATAATAAACTAATTAGCTTCCAGCGCTTTTGGAGAGTTCTTTCAAAGACTTAGATGGATCCACCAAAAAATGACCGAGGCTTTTCCTGCCGATGATTACGGGAAATTTCAAATCAGAACGCTCTATGACCGTAACTGGAGTATTAATCTTGATACCGGATAAAATCAAGTCCATCTTGATAATGAGACGATAAGATACTCCATGACTTGATCTGATGATTACGTTACTAAACCCTTCTCCCCATTTTGCAAATTGATCACGCAGAAGAGTATCTCTTTCTTCCTGAGAACCGGTACGCTGAAGAATATCCTTAGAGACCGCATCGAACTCATCAATGACATCACCATAGCCAAGTTCTCTGGCTAGGCTCTTGTCAATTGAAGAATAACCGGCGCCGGTGTCTACTTTGGCGCGAAGTCCTATATATTCTTTGGCGCGCTCTTTTTGAAGATTAGCCTTATCTTTTTTGGACAGCGTGCTCTCATCCGATCCTTCAGTCCGAGAGTCGACACGCCGACGTATACTGACATCCTCAATTATGCCCAAAATCTGCTTTCCGGAAATCTCCTCAATCTCCTGCTCGATCTCTCCTCCGAAAAGATCCTGCGCCACGCGGATAGCGTGCGCTTCGTTCTTGATCTTGAGTCCCTGCACTTTTTGCAGCCGATATTTGAGCGGTGCCAAATTGGCAATCTGGATGGAAAGTCCCGCGTGCGCGTTGATCTCCAATACCACCGGCCCCTTCTCCTTGTCGATGGCGATATCGACTCCTACGTAGCCCAAACTGGAAGTCTTCTGGCATTGGATGGCGATTTCCAAAATAGTTTTCCAATACGGAACACGGATACCGCTCAGCTTGAGTTTGGCATCGGGTGTCCTTTCGGTAATCTGGTCGTGCTGTATTGCCTGTGTGGTAATACCGGTCGCGATATCGATACCGACTCCGATTCCACCCTGATGCAGATTGGCTTTCCCACCAGATTCTTTGGTTGAAAGCCGAAGCATCGCCATCACCGGAACGTTGTTATAAACGATGACTCGGATATCCGGTATGCCCCGAAAAGAGTACGGCTTTAGCGAATTATTGATTTTTATCCGCTCTTCAAAAAAGGCGATATCCTCTCCACCGAAGAGAGAATAGAACCCATCGAAAATATTAAAAATATGGCTACGAAAATCTTCCACCCCCACAGTCCGGCCTTCGCTCAAGATCCATTTGTCATTTTTCTTACCGTAAATGATCTTGATGCCATCGCCCCCCATTCCACGGTTAGGTTTCAAAACGAAACTCTTGGGTAGACTCTCCCATTTGAAATTTTCCAGTTCCTGACGATTACGGATGATACCGTAAACTTCCGGCACGGGAATTCCGGCCGCACGAAGAACCTCCTTGCTGCGCAATTTGTCGTTGGCAAGATCGATTGCTTTTTTGGTATTATTGGGTCCGATGTAGGAAAGATTGCGCGCGTTCATCCCCAATATGGCCCGGCTTTTTTTAATCAACGTCAACATGTTTTATTACATTCCTAAATCTTAAATATTCGCTGAGGCGAAGTCCGGACCATTTACCCAAGAGAAAATCGATAACTAGAAGGCCGAATACGTAATAGGGATATTCCAGGACAAACCGCTGGAAGGCCCCCCAGCTGAGCACGAAATATCCTGCGATAGATATACTGAGCGTTTCAAGAGAAAGAAATGCGGCAGTACGGAAACCTTTTTCCACCTGCGCAGAGATGAATTTCTCGATAAGTACGATCATAATCAGAATAGGCAAGATAGAAGTAGAAGAAAGCCCATAACGCTGAAAATGCCCGCCGATAGTGATGAGTGCCAGAACGGCGATGCTGATAAGCGTGAGCACGATCGCCATACGCGGCATATAAAGGAGCCGCACTTTCTTGAGAATATAGCGCGCGATGGTGCCGGTAGTAAAAATCACCAAAAAAATCGCCACCCCGTATTTGAGGTCGGTCGCCCAAAAAGCGAACGTAAGCACCAGCGGCGAATAGATACCGAAAGATTTGATACCGATAATCTGACGGAAGCCGGCGATAAGAGTCGCGATAAACGGAAGCGCCAACAAGAGGAATACCGTGTTGATGTCGACATGCTGGGCCATAATGAAACTCACTAGCTCTGACATAAATTAGATTTAAATTTATATAATCTGAACCTTAATAAAACTTTTGAGAATCGTCCCCTCTCCCATCGGGAGGAGGTTAGGATGAAGGGGAATAAATAATTTGAAATCTGCTTGTCATCCCCCGCTCAGAGCCTGTCCTCGACCTGATCGAGGATCGAGGGTAGGCCCTGAGGTACTCCGAAGGATCCCATTATGTCCCGTATAGTATTGATATCCCTCACTCCGCGGAATTTATCCTTGCGAAAACGGGGGTTCCCATTCAAGATAGTAAGAAACATAAAATAATATTCAAAACGCGCAAACCCTATCTCGTTTTATCCTGCACCTTCCTTTCGAAATTGATAGATGAAGCGCAACAGATTGCAACCGCCAAAGCGTCGGCAGCATCGTCAGGCTTGGGAATATCTTTGAGTTTGAGAATACTCTTTACCATCAGCTGCACCTGCTTTTTCTCGGCGCGCCCATAACCGGTCACCGCCTGCTTCACTTGCAGTGGCGTGTATTCATGGATTCCAAGTCCGGCATTCTTACCTACAAAGACCGCCACCCCGCGCGCCTGCCCCACGGAGATAACCGTCTTCTTATTTTTGAAAAAAAACAGTTCTTCAATCGCCATAACCTCAGGAGAAAATCGGTCGATAATACCCCTGATACCCCGTCCCAAAATGTCCAATCGCTCCGGCATCTCCAATCCCTTGTCAGTCAACAAGCAGCCATTCTCAATCATCTTCAATTTGCCGCCTTCACTTTCCAAAACCCCATATCCCGTAGTGGCTGTGCCCGGGTCTATTCCCAGAATAATCATATGTTAGTCTTATTTGTTACGATTGGCAATGACCACTTACTTTATGCAAAAACACGATATTTTTTCGCTTACCGCTTGTCATTCTGAGGTACCCCGAAGAATCCCGTTATGCCTCGTGTAGCAATAAAACCCCTTACTCCTCCTTACATTGGAATCCACACAATATTGTCATGTCCCCTCTCCCACTGAGAGAGGGTCGGGGTGAGGGGTAATAATAAACCATTATTCCTTTATAGCATTTTCTAATCCTCCAAGTTCGAATAAACTTCATTCACGTCTTCCTGTTCGTCCAGCGCATCAAATAGCGCATCGATTTTGCCGACCAGCTCTTCGCTCGCCTTAACTTTTTCTTTAGCCTTCCATTCAAAACCGCTCTCAGAAATTTCAAACCCCTGTTTTTCGATTTCACTTTTCACTTGATACAGATCTTCAGGTTTCATATAAACCACGACGACCGAATCCAGCGCGCTGATATCCTCCGCCCCCGCTTCTATCGCCGCCATCTCCACCATTTCCATATCCATCGTCGCCGTACGTGTGATTTCGGCATAGCCGAAACGATCAAACATCCACTTGACACTGCCACTCTCGCCCAAGCGCCCGCCATTTTTGGAAAGAATATGTTTCACTTCCGAAACCGTACGGTTAT
Organism: Minisyncoccota bacterium; assembly: GCA_028690055.1. Lineage (GTDB taxonomy): Bacteria > Patescibacteriota > Minisyncoccia > JAHIHE01 > JAGLIN01 > STD2-77. The sequence goes on from JAQVBZ010000010.1 coordinate 28,533, forward strand.
TATTATCCGTAGTCGCCTCGATAATCAAAGGGGTACCTTCCGGACCATAAGCCTCATAAAGAATCTCTTCGATAGTTCCACCCGCCAATTCGCCCGTCCCTTTCTGAATAGCCTTCTTGATAACATCCGCCGGCATATTGGATTGTCTGGCTTTATCGACCGCGATTTTCAGCGTCGGGTTCATCTCAACTTCGCCTCCATGCTTAGCTGCCATTGTGATCAGCTTGCCCAACTTGGCAAAAACCTTGGATCTCTTGGCATCATTAACGCCTTTCTGTCTCTTGATCTGAGACCATTTATTGTGTCCACACATATTTGTGAAAATAAATATTTAATCAAAAAATATCCTTGATCCTTCCTTCATGTACATTATATCAACTTGTGTCTTGAAAGGTCAAACAAATCAGGAAAGACCCATAAATATAGCTTGAAACTACGCTTTAGTCAATTTACTTTTCGACACAAAAAAAGAACAGTCCTTGCGACATCAAAAAGACTGTCCTTCTTGTATTTTATTGGCACACACCTCTATCTGTCATTCTAAAATTTTGGTATCCCAAAATATCCAGAACCCCCGTGCTATGCCGGAAAAATCTCATATTCGAAATAATTTATTGCTCTCAAGGAATGGCGGGATTCATCCCGCGCGGTTGACTTAGACCACTAAATGCGATATATACATTTGTTGTTTTTGTATGGGACAGCAGCGCAGACTAAAGTCTGCTACTCCACGATTAGAAATACTTTATCCGTTTTCCTTGACCGCCGCCGCGACATATTTCGCCACTCTTCCAAAAGAGAAGAGGAAAAGAAGGAGAAGCGCCAAACTACCCAGAACAGGAACGAGCCCGATAATCTGCATCGCCACGTAACCCGAGATAAAATCTTTCCAAAGGTTCTTATCCGCTTTAACATACAGACGCAACCTCTCATTAACCATATTCCCCAAGAGCATGGGAGAAATTGCCATCGCACAAATGATAAGCACGATATAAACAAACAGAATCATCAACGCCAGCGGCGCACCGACGACAGTGAGTATAGCAACAAGGATAACAATCGGATTTACAACAAGCCATATAAAACCGGTAGCGATACGTTGCCAAACTTCCTTTTTTGTAATAGGTACTGTGAGCGCCTTTACTTGCTTGGCAAAAAGGCTGGTCAGGACCAATACCACCATCAAGAGACTCAGGAATTGCCAGATAACAACACCGGCTCCGGTAGTTGAGCCCTTGGTGTAATTGTCAGTGAGATTCTTCATCGGCTCCTGAGTTACACTGCCTTTGACCACCCCCTCACCCACCACAAAATCCGAGCTGCCGGTGGCATAAGTGAAATTGCCGTCGATGACAGAATCTTGAAGCACAGAAGTCGTGTTAGAACGGAAGTCGGCATCACCGCCCACCTTGCCGGAAAAAATCAAATCAGAACAATAGATTTTGGCGATGCCTTTGACCTCACCGCGAAGATCTACCTTGCCTCCCGCAACATAAAGATTTCCCTCAATCACACTACTCTCGTTAATAATCACATTACTGCCGATGATAGTAACGTTTTTTGCCACGCTCCCCTCCAGAATAATACTGCCTCCCACGATGCGGACATCGCCCAAACTATTTCCATTGACGCGTGCGTCACTAGCCGCAATCAAGATATCTCCATCCGCATTGCCCGAAAAATCCACATTGGATCCGGCCAAAATAACATCGCCTCTCACATTACTGCTTATATCAACAGTGTCTCCGGCAGCGATATAATCCGTCCCGATTTCTTGCCCAATCGGCATAGAAACATTAGTATTCTCCGCATAGACAGCCGCTCCAGATAAAAGACAGAAGACAAAAACGAACGCGAATAGCTTTTTTAAGATTTTGTTTTTCATGTTTTTTGATTATCTATTTAGCTTTATCTATCGCCATCTGAACCGTTTTAAAATCTCCAGGCGATGAAATCCTGTCTCCGTCATAGCACATTGTATGCACCCACTTATTAAAATCGGTAATTGACGGATTGGAAGTCGAATATTTTTGACTGACACTTTTACAGAATCTATCTTTCACATCAAAAGGCACTTTTCCTGTCAAAAAATTTTTAAACCCTCCGGTATACACTTTGTTATCTTTAAATATTTCACTTTTTATCATTTTCTTAATTTAACTTTTTAAAATTTATACTCCTTATCCAAGAGCACGCTCGCAATCGTCTGCAGCTCGCGCTCGTCCACGATGTCGGTATGATCCCTGCTTATAATAGTTATAATCTCCTGCATTTCGTGATGATCTATGCGATCCAGAAATTCCCTGTGCCTTTCCGATATGACCTCTTCAAAAGCGTTTATAAATACCCCAATCTCACTATCTTCCACTCCGTGCAAATTCCCCTTGATTTTAGCGTGATGAAGTGCCAGTCCCAATTTATCTTTTTTAACATAACCATTCAGGTATAAATGTTCCATAAGAATATATTATTAAATTAATTATGACGAATGGATTAAATTTGCCCCACCACATTTACCAAGGTATATTTAGTTTCTAGTGAGTTTGGGTTTACAGATTCCCCTCTCGAGAGGGGTGGCACCAACATAAACGTAGTGTTGTTGTCGTGCGGGGTGCGTGGGAACGGTCTGTTACTCATAACTCTAATGTTACAAAGCAATTATGTTTATCAGGTGTAAATCGTCAGCCACCCGCCATTTCAACACACGCCTCGCAACGTTATAGCTGTCGCCATAACGGCTCTTCCCCTCTCAAGAGGGGAATCAAAATACATCGTATCACTACTTTTATACCAAATTAACTAAATCCGTTCTACGATCCAGCCATACAGTATTTAGAATTTCCCCCTCTCCCATCGGGAGAGGGCCAGTGTGAGGAGGAGTAGATGATTTTAAATCTAATTAAGAATTTTTTTATTACGTATTATGCGGGATATAACGGAATTCTTCGGGGTACCTCAGAATGACAGCAAGGCGTGGCGTTTAACCGCATCTACTTAAAAACCCATAAGTCCTACTTTTATAAAAGAGTGTCACGTTTTACAACCTCCGCAATTTTTCGCTCTTTATACTTCAGGCAATTTTCTTATTCCCGGCTCGATTAAAATACCGCCGAAAAATAATTATTGATATAGCCAACCCAAAAGCCAGTCCAAAGAACAACGTCAAACCGCCATTCTTCACCGCACCCCCTTCGCTTCTTGATATTATACCACCATTCTCGCTTTCCAAAAAGCGGATATCCGATTTAAAGCGTGGTAAGAGCCGATATCCCAATGAAGTACGGCTGAATATGCCGATAATCGCCACTTTCTCACCCGATTTGATATCCGCAAAAGAAATACCCGTTTCCGGCTCGGCATAAACTTTCAGCTCTCCATCCGCAGTCTTTAAATATAAGATGTTATCTCCCGCGATATCAATCACCTCACCCTCCACCTCCACCAAACCTCCCAAACCGCCTTCCAAATCCGCAAAATCCAAAGCGAAAATTTCTAACATATTATCGCCACTTATTTTTTCAGCCGAACCCGTTTCCGCCAATAACCTCTTTTCTCCACCCACTTCACCCAGCTGTCCGGAAATTTTTACCTCGTCACCCAAAAGCAACACAGACAAATCATCGCCGACACCGAACATCTGGACTCCCTCGCCCGAATCTTTATCCAAAATATACAAAACATCTTTACCCAAAATACCGCGCGGCACAGAAACCAGTCCTGACAATTGCACCGCACTTCCCGATAGGAGTGTTTTGGCTTCCGCAATGGTCGCGGTAGCGTATTGCTCCTCGGTCAAAGTCGCCGTGGATAAAACTTTCCCGACCGCCTCTTCGCTTCGAGCAGTGATACTCGCCAAAGAATAATTTACGGACGACGCCGTTTTGTTCACCACACTAGGCAGCTTAGCGTTCACAGCCGAAGGCGTTATTTTGTTTATCCAGATCCAAGACCCATCAGCACTAAGACTATAAGAAAATCCTTCCTTAGCTTGTTGGTATGATGCGCTATCAACTACCCTCTTATCCGGCCAGAGCAGGTTAACTTCCTCATCTGAATTATTAAAGGCTATCTTTGTCTCAGAACTACTGACAACCAAAAAACTTTTTGCGGCAATAATCCTATCGCTTGAAAAACAAAAAATCTTACTGCCCTTTTCCAAAATATCATCCAAACACCAACCTCTTAAATTTACACTTCGAGCATTCTCATTAAAAAGTTCAACCCATTCAAAACTATTACCTTGGTTGTCTCTGCCGACCGGATCGGGAAATATTTCATTGATAATCACTCCGTCAGAAAAATCATAAGATTCATCGATATCAATATTTTCTACGTCAGCGACATCATCATTAATAATCTCAACCTCCGATTCCGACATAGTGATTATTTCCTCAGCGGCTTCAGATATTTTAATCGACTGTTTCTCCTCCGCCTCTTTTTCCTTGATAATATTTTTACCACCTGGCGTAGAAACAGAAGTCCAAAACCAACTATTATTTTCCGATGCAAAAGAAACACCCTCTTTTGCCTCATCGCTGAGAGGAGTCTTAAAAATCAGATCACCCGCAGCATCTTTTAATGCCGCACCGTCTCCCATATTATTAAGAGAAAGCTTGGTCTGGTTACTATAGAATGCCCGATACTCTTCCGGATTTATTTTTATCCCGGAAGGAAAAATATATTTACCTGTCCTACCCGCTTGATCTTCCAAGCTCCATCCGCCAAGATCCGCCGTGCCGGTGCCGGTATTATATATCTCTATAAATTCCAATTTGGCATCATCCCCCACAGGGCTTATCATGATTTCACTGATAATAATTTTCTTTTCTTCCTCTGCCACTACAACAGAAGAATCACCACTCGTGTCAGCGGGCAGAGAAGAGTCTGGCAAATTTTCATCGGACAGATTTTCTTCTATGCCGTTATCAACAACTTCAATCTCTTCGTCCGTTTCCGTCTCTTCCGCAGCCTCCCCAGCACTTCCAGAAACCTCTTCGTTTTTCTCACTCTCTACATCACCGCCCGCTCCCATCAGGCTTTTGGAATTACACGGATTCGGTAAATCTTGTATAAGAAAATCACGAGAGATATCTCCCGTGTCTTGCATTTTCCCCTCAATAATCCTGCGTGCCAAACTTTTCCCCACCGGAATGTTTTCAACAAAAACATCTCCCACAGAAGCGGCCACCTTTCCCCAACCGACTTGATCCACCAAAACTTTTTCGCCGTCATACAAAGCAATCGAATTATCATCCGCGATAAACAATCCTTTCACGGAATAAAAATTATCCGGTTCTACCTCCCCCAGATAACATCTTTCATTTTCACCTGCTCCACACGAGTACCGAGGCGCAATCAAAAAATATCCACCGGGCAAAATTTCCAAGCTCACATCAGAATCGTCACGATACCCCATAAGCGGATCGACTTTCGTCCCCACATCAGACAAGAGATTATATTCCGTCACTCCTGCCTTCGTTTTTTTCTTGAGCAACCAGCCTTCCAAACTTACAACAGACTCGCTCGGATTATAAAGCTCAATAAACTCATCACCAGCTTGCTCCCCGCCCGTCATAATTTCAGAAATCAAAACCTTACCCACATTATCATCTCCATTATTTTCCGTTTGCGCAAGAATGATTCTCCCGAGCACAAAAAAACTCCCACCAAGAAAGAGGAGCGCCAAGAAACTGCCTAATGTTTTTTTAAAGAGCATATAGGTAAATTACTTATTTATATCCCGTCGGCTCACTCGCGATATAGACCCAAATCATTAACTGGATTTTATAATAAAAATATTTCTCGCGCAAGGGGGGGGGTAAAAAAGAAGGCAAAGAAATTATCATTTTTAAACCTGAATATCTTTCTGTCATTCCAAAAAAGGACAGCCCTTACAGAATCAAAAGGACTGTCCTTCCTGTTTAACGCTCTTTCTATCTAACCTTCTTTAAATATAATCATCACATCAATTTGCAATACCCCCCTCACCTGTCATTCCGGAATTTCGTTACTGCGAAATATCCGGAATCCCAGTGCTATGTAAAGCAAACAGTATATTACATTCCAATAATAATATCCTATCAACTTAGCCTCGGGATTCCGGATACTTGCTTTGCAAATTCCGGAATGACAAATAAAAGAATGTCATCCCGAAGGAGTACTCGACTGAGGGATCTGGGAAATGCGGAAGGCTCTAATATCATTATTTTTTAAAATAACATTATGATTACACAGTATCATTCCCAGATTCCTCAATCGGAGTACCTCATTTCGGAATGACAAGACGGGTACGGACAAAACAAAAGGACAGTCCTTACAGAATCAAAAGGACTGTCCTTGCTACCTATTGCATCAACTTATACGAATCTCTATCCACCGCATTTATCTCATAGACAGAATCAGTATCGTAAGAAGTCGAAGTATCAAGATGCTTTCTTTCTCCTGTATCACCATTCGGGAATAATTGATAGATGATGGTATCTAAAGTTTCTTTGACTAGATTGGAGGTAGTGAATTGACCTAGTTGTTCTTGAGATATAGTCTTTAAATCCTCCCATTTAAGATGGCCATAACTGTTAAAAACGGAAGGAGACAAAATTAGCCTTTTATATTGTTTGTTATTCTTGTATTTTATTACATAGACATCAGGAGAGTTGGGGTTTTTGACAATATCTCCGTCGTTTAGAGTCAGAGACGCAGCTTTGGGAGTATAGATTATTACGTCCGAGACTGCGCCTTGATTAGTACGAAACTTTACATAGAGAATTTCGGTAGTATCTCCAATAGTTACAAACTTTTCTTCTTCAAAATCTCTCCAAGAGACATCGGCGAAATCAGGGGTGCGGGAGATGGCGATTTGAGTGATGTTGGAAGGGAGGTTTTGGATGTTTAAAGTTTCATCGTCTGAAGCGGTGATCTCAGTGTTGGAAATATTGGGTTTGGAGGGGGCGATAAAAGGCGTGCCACCAGTATCAAGCTCCAAAGTGAAAGTTCGGGTAGAAGTAAGATTCTCACTGTACACAAAAGTTATCTCGCTTGAAGTGTCAGAGAATAAAGATTTTATAGCAAGACCATTCACCTTTACCGTGTATCTGGTATCAGCAGAAGGGACGCCCCAAATGATGTTAGCTGCTCCAGAGGCGCTGGAACTGGAAAGAGTCCAACTGGCAATGTCTCCTGCGATGAGATTGTTGCTTGAGAAGATTAGAGTAGTTGGATCATTGGAAGAAGTTATCTTAAGAGCGTTATTATGTTTGGTTGTTTTAAGAATGAAACTTGATCCGGCGGGGATGGAGTTCGCTGTCAAGGTTGAATCTGAGATATCGATGGAATCACATTCTGAATTCTGGGCGATGTATAGATCTCCGTCAGAAATTCCCGTGAGGCTCGCAATCGTGTCGGAAGTGAATTGGACTTTCGATGGATCACTGGCTTGCAGGAAAAAAGAATAACCCAAGACAAAAAGGAAAGAGAGGAAAATAGGGAGAATTGTTTTGAGATTATACTTTGACATATTTTGTGTTAAAGATTTTTAGTGGGAGTAGCGAAAGGAATAGCGTAGTGGAGTAGCCGACTTCAGTCTGCGCGCATTTATGGGAACGTTATTTTCGCATTGGACAACCGCGCAGGTTGAAACCTGCTACTCCGCGCGTTGTTCTTGCATTTGGCTTTATGGACCACACCTGAAAGGGTGTGTGAACGCGGGAGAAAACGTGCTTGATAATATAGGCGTCTGACACGCGTGGTTCACGACCTTTCAGTCGTGGTCCAGGATACAAGAGGTCGATCCTTGAGCATTTAGAAGGTCCGTCCTCAAAACGTTACAAATTATAGAGGTCGGTCCTCCGCATTTTAGAGGTCCGTCCTCAAAACGTTACAAATGCAATAATTTTTTTTAAATTTTATAAACGTTTTTTTTCGAGGTCTGACCTTTGAACATCTGAAAGAACAGACCTCTTCTAATTCCCCTCTCCCACCACGGCGCGCCAATCGAAAGAGATATCGGAAGTATGAACGGAATCGATAGTGATAGTGAAAGTGGTGGCGGTTTTGGCGCTAATGTAATAATCTTTACCATCTGTGAGAGTAGATGGAGTTAGTTGCACTCGAGTTGGAGTGGTCGCGAGACCGTGAGTGACGGTGATAGAGGTTTGTCCTGTGGCAATGGTAGAGGTGCCAGAGTTTTCGGTGGTGTAGCCGATATTTTGAGTAACCTTTGCTGATACTCGAGATTCTATAATCATATCCGCAGTATTATCCTCAAACACATTATCAGAAACTAAAATATTTTCTCCATCATATAAATAAATGCCACGTTCACATCCGCTTACTATATTTCCAACAATCACAATATCGTGCGGACTTTTTGAGAAATCATCATCTCTATTATGGGTTACGATACCCCAGAAACAATTTTTAATTACATTTCCAGATATTGCAAAATGATGTGAAGTATCAGTACCGTGACTTAGTTTATACTCTATTTCAATTCCAGCCTCATCTGTCGTAGTTATATCGTAAATCAAATTATTTGATATCGTTCCATACGATGAGGGAGATGCAGCTATTGCCGAATGCCCAGTATTAACCATAGTGTTTTCCGTAACTACTAAATTTGTTGCACTACTACCATACAAGGCAACACCATTATATTTTGTATTTTGTATTAAATTTGAATTAATTGCTATATTGTTCACGCTACCCCATAAATGAATGCCGTATTCCATAGTCTCAGATGTACCAATTATACGATTATTGTATATTTTTACATTATCAACTTGGTGGGCACCCTCTCCCCAAATATGAATACCAATTGAGCTAGCTACATTATGAATATAACAATCTGCTACATCTGAATTAGACGCCGATAATCTAATGCCTCCAATTGATTTTGCGTTTCCGTCAATTTCTAACCCGCGAATATGAATAGAGTTATGTGCATATGTTGAATGAAAATTAATAATTTGATTAAAGGCGATATCGGACGGACCTATTAATTTTGCCCCATATCCAATCAACCAGAGATTCGTTCTCTGTGTTGTGGGATAAATACGATTAGTCAATAAATAATTACCCTCCAGTAATAAAACAGTACCACCTGTTAACGGAACTGCACTGATTGCAGTTAATATCTCCACTTGGTCATCAACCCCATCACAAACATAATCCGCTTGTTGTTTGGAAAGAGTGGAACTGTCGGAAGCGGCAATTACGAAAGTGGCAGAGCGAGTAACATTTGCCCAACTTGGATTAGCCCCACCTCCTCCTGATTGGAGAAACTGTCCTGCTGTTCCGGCGGAGAGAGTGGAGAGGATGCCTGTGTCAGAAAAATATGGAAAACTGCCTTGGGTGGCTGTTGACCAGTCTTGTCCTGTTCCTCCGTAGGCGATGTCGATGGCAGTTCCAGCCCAAGAACCAGAAGTTATTGTTCCTCCTACAGATAAGTCATTAGTGCTGATGTTTTCTCCGATTGAGGTTGTAATGGGGTCTGCCTTGGTAAGGAAAGTGATACCGAAGACAATAATACAAACGCAACAAAAAACAGTCGTCATCCTCTCCCGAAGTCTTTGACCGTATGTTTTGAAATATTTATTTTTAAATTTTGGTGAATAGCAAGGCACAATTGTTTCGACAGTTTGCACAGACAGATTCTCAGAGGTGTTCCTTGGTCTGGTTTGGATTGAATCAACCTTTTTGTGAAACATATATGTTTTTTTAATTGGTTTATTATTGATTTTTTTCTTTGCCTATATCATATCACCAATCTACCCCCCCGCAACCCCGCGGAGTAGCTGACTTCAGTCTGCGCGCATTTATAGGAACGTTATTTTCGCGTTGGACAGCAGCGCAGGTTGAAACCTGCTACTCCACCAAAAAAGGACAGTCCTTACAGAATCAAAAAGACTATTCTTGTTTATTTTTCAATCAGTTCGCATTTTCCTTTACCTGTTATTCCGGAATGACAAACAAAAAAACATCAGCGCAAAGGAGTACTTGATTAAGGGATTTGGGAAATACAGAAGGCTCTAATATTATTATTTTTTAAAATAAGATTATAATTACATAGTATTATTCCCAGATTCCTCAATCGGAGTACCTTATTTTGGAATGACAAGACGTGTACGAACAAAGCAAAAGGATAATCCTTACAGAATCAAAAGGACAGTCCTTGCTATTTAACACCCTTTAAATATAATCATCACATCAATTCGCAATACCCCCTTTTATCTGTCATTCCAGAATTTCGTTACTACGAAATATCCGGAATCCCGGTACTATGCAAGACAAATAATATATTATATTCAAATAATGATATCCTACCGTCCTAGTCTCGGGATTTCGGATATTTGCCATGCAAATTCCGGAATGACAGATATAATGACATAATATAAACAATGTCATCCCGAAGGAGTACTTGACTAAGGAATCTGGGAAATGCAGAAGGCCCTGATATAGATATTTTTTAAGATAAAGATATATTTGCATAATAACCAAAAATCCGAGACCTAAATCTCGAATCTTATCTTTCTAATTTTATCGCTCCGTCCTTGATTGATTTCTTTTTTTATCTCTTCTTCTTTAAATTTGAATTCCTGAGCCAGCACCGGATTCAGGACTGCAACCGCAAGTACACCATCTTTGAAATACATCGCTTGAGATTGCCCAACTACCTGCTCGCCGAAAATTTTGCATATGACTTTCTCCCATAAATCACAGACCTGTACCGCCTCGATCTGCTTGGAGATCCCCGCTTTGCCGAGAGATTTAAGTAAATCACCTCCGATAGAATTTAACATATTACCTCCTTTTTTATTTTATCCCCGAATCGGCATAATAATATAAATAAAACTGTCATCTTTAACAGATTTGATCACTGAGGGAGCGTTCTCGTCGTTAGCATCCAATACTACTTCATCGCCGATAATACTATTCAGCCCGTCCATCAAGTATTTGTAGTTATACACCACTTCCAGATCCTTACCTGTAATCTTAGCCTCGATCTTGGCGTTATTATTTCCGATCTCGCTCGCCTCCGAACTTATTTCCACTTTATTATCAGCGCTAAGTAGAAATTTAACACTATTATTGGAAGAAGCAGAGAAAAAACCGGAGATACGCACCGCGTTAGTAATATCTTTGACATTAATAATCGCATTAGCCATGAATTTTTCAGGAACAATCTGCCGATAATCAGGATAACGACCTTCAATCAGCCGAGATAAGATATTAGCACTGCCAAAAGTAAAAACAATCTGATTCTCTGAAATAATTATATCCAACATCTCATCTCCTTCCCCCAAGTCCCGCACAAGCTCTTGTACGGTACTGCGCGGGATAATTACACTCTTTAGGTCTCCCAATACCTCCAAGGCCTCTTGGCTGACATTTTCAGGCGAAACCTTGAGTGTTTTTTCCGCGAGACGATAACTGTCAGTTGAAACCAATACAATCTTATTTTTTTTGATTTCAGAAAGATCCAAAAGCACACCGGTGATTTCCATCCGCGATTCACTCACGGAAATCGCTGGGATAACCTGAGAGAGAGCCCTCTTGAAAATCTCACTCTTGATCTTCAAAAAAGGCACGGCATCAATCTTAGGAGAAAGTGGATATTCTCGCGCATCCACTCCTTTGATATTTATCTTATAACCATTGCATTTGATATTGACCATATCTTCCCGTGTTTTGATTTCCACATTACCATTAGGTAGATTGGAAATGAAGTTGGCAAAAAGTTTGGTTGGAACTGTGATTTCTCCATCCTCTTCGGTTTTTCCTCCTATCCAATAATTCACCGCTATTTCCAAATTAGTGGAAGAAAGCTGTAATCCTTTTTTGTCTGTTTTTAAAAGTACATTGTTAAGAATAGGTAAGGTGGTATTTTTATTTACAACCTTTCCAACGATACTCAATGCTTTGTTTAAATTCTCCTGTGTGCAAATTATTTTCATATATTATGATTATTGTATTGTATTTAAATTATTAATATATTAATAAAGTAGCAGTAGTAATAGAGAGGTTTTCGGTGGAAAAGTGTTTTGGGGCGCTTATCTTAGCCGAGAATGGGTTGCGTAAAATGTGTATATATCTTGTAGGAAGTTGTGTGGAAAACGGTTATATCTTTTGAGTTTTTTATATTATATCGGATATCGGATATTTATCAAGATTCTATCAACAGTTTATGGAATCTTTATCAGTAGGTTTTGAAAAGTTTTTCCATAGGATATCCACAGCTTGTGAACATATATAATAACGAGTCTTCAGTGTTGTTTATTTGGAAAACCGATATACTCCTTCGGTTTTTAATCGTTATATATCCTCTCGGTGATAAGATTGATCTCCTGTTCCACTACCTTGTCTTTTTCTATATCCTTAGATACTTTGTCGAAAGCGTGCATCGCGGTAGTATGGTCCCTTCCTCCTAGCCATGAACCGATTGAGGGAAAAGAGCTTTTAATTTCTTTGCGCATCAGGTACATTGCAATCTGGCGCGGCTTTACATATTCCCTTTTACGGCTTTTGGTGATCATATCGTCGTGAGTGACTCCATAAAACTCAGCGACGTTCTTGATGATATCTTTAGGTGTGGTCGCTTTTTTGATCGGCTGGGAAACGATATTGGAAAGAATAGCTGTGGTCTTCTTTAAATCTGGATAACTGCCGTCCAATTCACACACCGCCACGACGCGGTTGAGGGCACCTTGTAGCTCGCGGATATTTTTCTGGATATGTAGCGCGATATAGTTAAGAGACTCTTCCGGAATGTCGAATTTCTTTTCCTTTGCTTTGGCTTTCAGGATGGCGAAACGGATTTCATAGTCCGGAAAACCGACATCGGCTATCATTCCACCTTCAAAACGGGAACGCAGCCTTTCTTCCAGTGCCGGTATCGCCTTCGGTGGGCGATCGGAAGAGAGAACGATCTGCTTGCTGTTTTCATAAAGAGTATTGAAGGTGTGGAAGAATTCTTCTTGAGTTTTTTCTTTGCCCGCCAAAAATTGGATATCGTCAATTATTAATACGTCGATATCGCGATAAATATTTTTAAAGCTTTTGGTGTTTTTGCCGGAAATAGCTTCAATTAATTCATTGGTGAATTTTTCCGAAGAAGCGTATTTGATTTTTTTATTGGGGTCGTTCCTAAGAACTTCGTTGCCGATAGATTGCAAAAGATGGGTTTTTCCGAGCCCCACTCCCCCGTATATAAAAAGCGGGTTGTAACTTTGCCCCGGCTTTTTGCTGACTGCTACGCAGGCGGCATAAGCCAGTTCATTGTTTGGCCCGACTACGAAATTGTCGAAATTATAAGCGGAATTGAGAAAACCATCCGCATTTTTGGGTCGCTGTGGTGCATTTTCCCTTGTTGGCACTTGCGACTCTGTTGAGTCTCTTTTGATCGGAGGGTTATCGCTAGGTTGTTGCCCGATCTTGTATTCTATAGAGGTAACCTCCGGGCAGACATTCTGTATCGCTTTGAGGATTTCTTTATGATATTTGTTCTTAAGCCACTCTTTAGTAAAACCGTTAGGGACACTAATAATAATCTTCTCGTCCTGTATACTGGCAATACTGGTGTTTTTGAACCAGGTAATGAAGTTGGCTTTGCTGATGCAAAGTTCCAATTCACCCAAGGTGGCTTGCCAGAGTTGTTCGTTAGTCATATTTTTAAGCGGTAATGTCCTTTTAAAGTGGATAAGTGCATTATAGCACAACTCTTTTTGTTAAAGAAATGGCTTGTTTCCGTAGGGGGTGTGGATAACTTGTGGAATAGGTGTGCAGGAGATGTGTAGATTTTATTGGTGTAAGATATGTTTTGTCAAGTCTGGATGATGTACGGTTTTCGGGGCGAAGCACGGTTTTCTGTTTGTTGTCCCGGAAGTCCAATGCTCTAAGACATCCATAATCCTGTGACTATACAAAGCAAGTGCCGTATTCTGATTATATTATTGTATATTATCCTTGTTTTATATCGTTTTAGGTGGGCGTCTTGCTTTGTCTGGACTTTTTTGATTTCCTACTGGGGACTACTCTTGTCCTTCCTCTCTTTCGCGGGGATAATCTCCGGCAAGGGTTATGATTCTTGTGGTATAAAAAAAGAGGAATTCAGCCTTTTATAAGGCGCCCTCAGTTCATTTCACACATTATTCTTTTTGCTGCTCTCAATAGCAGCTCTTTTTGTTCTTGATATCCATTGGCTTTAAACCAACCTTTGATACTTATATATTCTGTAGTTGTTATTATTTCTTTGGCTCGTTCAAAAATCATAGTCGCGTATTGTTCCGTTTATTGTTCTTGGATAGGCACAAAAAGCTTCTCAACAGCTTCGGCTATCGTTAGGCTGCTTGTTTTTAGAGATTTTTGCTTGCTTGTTTAATAAGTCTGACACGGCTTCTTTCAGTGTCGGTTTTTTCATACATCGAACCTCCGTTTGTATTTGTATTATAATGAGAAACTGTGATTTGTCTATCCTTTATGCGGGGGCGCTCCTGCTTATTGACTTAATCCTTTTCTTATACTATACTAATCCTAGTTTGTTAATTAGACATTTGTTTTAAATACTATGAAAAGAACGTACCAGCCGAAGAAGAAGAAAAGGGCACGAACTCATGGATTCTTTGCAAGAATGCTAACTGTCGGGGGAAGAAGAGTTCTCTCCTCTCGCAGGAATAAAGGCAGAAAGGCTCTGACTGTTTAAGTCTGAGCTCCTTTTGTTATAGGAAAAAAATAATGCTGAGTAAAGAATTTAGGATTAGGAAACAAAAGGATTTTGATCATATCTTCGGAAAAGATGGATTCTTTTGTTCGCAGGACTTTCTAGCACTAAAAGCGATTCCTAATGGTCTGGCATATTCGCGCTTCGGTTTTATCGTGAGCAATAAGATCTCTAAGAGCGCGGTCAAGCGCAATCGCATCAAAAGGTTGTTGCGCGAAACAGTGCGCTTGAGATGGGAAAATATAAATCCGAGCTTTGACGTAGTGCTAATAGCAAGGGCGGATGTCTCGGAAAAGAGTTTCGAGGATGTGGATAAGACTGTGGATAGCCTGTTGAAAAAGTCCGGATTACTTATAAGAAAGTAAAAAGTTCCTTTTTGTGGCAAAGAATATTATATTAAAACTTATACGTTTCTATCAAAAAACCTTATCTCTTGATCATGGTTTGTTTTCTTTTGTAAAAAACACCCAGGGCTG
The DNA here is from genome assembly GCA_028690055.1 of Minisyncoccota bacterium. Lineage (GTDB taxonomy): Bacteria > Patescibacteriota > Minisyncoccia > JAHIHE01 > JAGLIN01 > STD2-77. Next base: position 43,722 of record JAQVBZ010000010.1, read on the forward strand.
CTGCTTCTTTCCCTCTTGCAGCGAATATACCTATCAGGCAGTTGAAAAATATGGGATTTGGAAAGGCGGTCTTTTGGGGGTAAAGCGGATTTTACGGTGTCATCCTTTTGCTAAAGGAGGCATAGACCTTTTGAAATAAATAAAAATAATATAAAAATATGTTCATATTCACCGAGCTTATCTATCGTCCACTTTTCAATCTGTTGGTTTTTCTTTATGATATTGTCCCTGGAAATGATATCGGAGTGGCAGTTATCGTATTAACGATTCTGGTGCGGTTGGCACTTTACAAAGTGAACGGCAGGGCTATTAAGGGGCAAAGAGAACTGCAGGAAATTCAGCCGGAAATCAAAGAAATCCAGAAAAAGTATAAAGACAACAAGGAAAAACAGGCGCAAGAATTGATGGCGGTTTATCAGAAACGCAAAATCAGTCCTTTTTCAGGATGTTTGCCTCTTTTGATACAATTCCCGATCATTATCGCTTTGTATCAAGTGTTTATGAATGGTTTTCGCGGTGAGAGCTTGGATCTGCTTTATTCTTTTGTCCCTAATCCCGGTCATCTGAACACTATTTCTTTCGGCGGTATAATCGATCTAGCTAATCCTAATTTGATTTTGGCGGTTTTAGCCGCTTCGTTACAGTATTTTCAGACCAAAAGTATAATGAGTGTGGCGAATAAGAAGAAAGAGGATGTTGAACCGAAAAAAAAGAGCGAAATGACCCCGGAGGAAAAGATGCAGGATTTCACGCAATCACTCAGCAAGAATATGATGTATATGATGCCGGCCATGACTCTCGTTTTTGGTATGACTTTCCCCTCCGGACTGGCTCTGTATTGGTCTGTTACTACCCTATTTGCAATTGTCCAGCAATACCTTATAATTAAAAAGCGTAAAGGAGAAGAGGCAAAGTCGTAGATGTATTAAGGAATGGAAGATTATCCTGGCAAAATGCTCTTACGGGAAAGGGCATAATTCACAGCTTATAAGTATATTCAAAAAATATGTACAACAAAACTCAAGAAATGGTCAGACAAACTTTGGTAGATCTGCTTACGGTGATGGGGGTGAATGCTTCAATCGACGAAGAAAGGATCGAGACCATTAAAGATGGTAAGGAAATCTTTACGTTGAATCTGAAGACGGAATATCCTAACTTGCTGATCGGGCAGTACGGAGGAAACCTGCAGTGTTTGCAACATCTGGTAGGAGTTATTGTTAAACATAAATTGCTCGCCGAAGGTGGTGAGGCGGCTAGTCTCGAGGACGAAGTGAAATTCAATGTTGATGTTAATGATTACAAGAAACAGAAGAAAGAGACTTTGGTGAAGCTGGCAGAGACGATGGCGGACCAAGTGGTTTACAGCAAGAACTCGGTGGCGCTCCGGCCGATGTCTCCATATGAACGCAAGGTTATACATTTGGAATTGGCGGATCGCAAGAATTTATCCACGGAAAGTGTAGGCGAAAATCTGATGCGCCGCGTAATCATCAAATATGTGGAAGGAGTATAGTCTTTCGGCAGTAGAATAAATTGTAACTTGCAAGGAGTGTGAAAATAAGTTTTCCTTCTTGCCCGCAGTTGCAGTTTATTTTTTTATAGAGAAATAGTCCTATTATATCGGAAGCTCTTGTAAGAGAGATATCAGGGGTTCTGATGCCAAGCCGGCAAAACTATATCACTGCGGAATCATCTTTTTTGTCATTCCGAAATGAGGTACTCCGATTGAGGAATCTGGGGAAGCCGCCATAATGATAACAAGGTTATCTCTATAAATAATATTCACAAGCTCTTATGTATTTCCCAGATCCCTCACAGGCGAGTACTCCTTTCGGGATGACAGTTTATGGGCGAGATATTTGCTTCAATTAAAAATTTGTCAGTCGGTCATTAAGCCTGTACGGCTCCGCAGTGAAAAATGAGCTGCCGATTGATTTTTCAAAATTAAATGTGTAATTTTTAAAATATCATGCCGAAACTAGATAAATTCAATCTGACACAAAAGATTGCCTATAACGCCGCCTTCTCTACGATTGCTCGCGTGTTGGAAATGGCGATAGTTTTCGTGACCATCAAACTTACCACGACCTATTTGGGAGTAGAAGGTTTTGGGGACTATGGCACGGTGCTGGCGTTTGTATATATATTTTCCGTGCTGGCGGATTTCGGCCTCTATTCTATCGTAGTGCGAGACATCTCCTTGCCGGATGCGGACGAGAGCCGCATCGTTTCCGGCGCACTTTCCATACGCCTTTTTTTGGGAGCGGTAATTCTGGGTGCAGCTTATTTCTTTTCTTTATTTTTCCCCTATTCTGAAATTGTGCATACAGGTATTTTGATTGCGGCGGCGGGTTACTGGTTCCTTAATGGCGTGCAAGTTCTGATGGGGGTTTTTCAAAAACATCTTCTGATGGACAAGGTGTCGATGGCGGAAGTGATGGGACGGTTGGTACAATTCGTGGGTGTATATGCTGCGGTAAAATATGATTTGGGGTTTTTGTTTATTATTAGTACGGTTTTCTGGGGAGCGCTCCTTAATTTTATCATAGTGATTTTTTACGCTCGTCAGTTGGTCAAGATCCGCCTCAGTCTCGATTGGGAACTTTGGGGGGATATGCTCCGGCGTGCCTTTCCTCTGGCGGTATCGGCAGTATTGGTGCTTATATATTTCAAGCTGGACACGATTTTCCTTTCCGTGATGAAAGACAGTTCGGCGGTTGGAATCTATAGCTTGGCTTATAAGATTATGGAGAATCTCATCTTCTTTCCTTCGATGCTGGTGGGGCTGACAATGCCGTTGATGAGCCGGAGTGCTTTTACTGATAGAACGCAATTCAAATCGATTATGCAAAGAACACTTGATTTCTTGCTGGTGGCTATCGTGCCGATCGTACTGGGTATTTTCGCGGTATCCGATAAGCTGATTATGCTTCTTTCTAAGCCGGAATTCCGTGATGCGGCACCGGTGCTCAATATCTTGATTGTGGCGCTTGCTTTTATTTTTCTGGGCGCGCTTTTCAGCAATGTCATAATCGCGCTTAAAAGACAGAAGAGTTTGGCTTATATCTATCTCTGTGGCGCGATATTCAATGTGGTGGCCAATTTTATCGTCATCCCCCGTTACTCGTATTTCGGAGCAGCTTTTTCCACATTGGTGACAGAATTCTTGGTGACAGCGCTGATGGTCGTTGTGATTTATCGGGAAATAAAATTCATGCCCTCTTTTAAGAATCTCCTGCGTACCGGCGCAGCGGGACTTTTGATGTTCTCGGTTCTGTCGGTACTTTCCTTTTTGGATATTTTCTCTATGATGATAGTAGGTGCAGTCGTCTATGTTTCAGCCGCTTATCTTATAGGAGCGGTATCAAAGCAGGAAATGGAAAAGCTTTTACACAAGAGGGTGTAGTGTCCGGTTTTCCGATTTCGTGATATAACATGGAGTAGCGGGTTTTAACCCGCGCTGCTGTCCTAAGCCGATAAGACCTTTTGCTATCGCACGTTTGTCTGCATCGGACAACCGCGTAGGCTGAAGTCCGTTACTCCGCTTAGGAACCTCTTTTTATTTATCGAAACAAAACGATGTCTGCCGATTTTATAAAAAACAATCTCATCATAGTTTCACTTTCTCTCATCGCCGGATTTTTGATTGCGGTCAATAATCTTTCGATGTTTTTTATTCTGTTCTCTTTCGTTTTTTTCTGGTTCGTTCTGGAAAGATTCGAGAGCTCGTTGGTACTGCTTGTTTTCTATCTCCCCTTCCAGGTCGCACTCAATGTAGCGGCCGGATTCGATCTCGCTTCGGGAAGGGTTTTTATATTGTTTCTTTTTATGGTGTGGATTTTTCGCTCGCTCAAAAATAAAAAGTTAGAGATAGACTTTTCACTTGAGACTCTGCTTTTGACTCTGTTTTTATTCTTCGCGATATTTTCTCTTTCGCAATCTTTTGAGATGGACCGGGCTATCAGAAAAATTCTGGTTTTTCTTTCTGTCTTTCCTCTCTATTTCGTGCTTACCTCTCTTCCCGGCAGGAAAGATTTTATCTTGAAAATCGTGAAGGCGCTACTAGCGGGCGGACTGATTATCTCTCTTTTCGGCGCGATACAATTTTTTGCGCAATTCTTTTTTGGCATCAACCCGCTCTTTGATTGTTTTGCGAAAATCATCGCGCCGGTTTTCTACGGCAATACTTTCGCCGCCGAGGTCGTGGCCAATCCGAGCTGGCTGGTGAATGTCGGCGGCACGACGTTGCTGCGCGCTTTTGCCATCTTTTCCGATCCACATATCTTTTCTTTTTATTTGGGATTGATTACCCCGATCGCTTTTGCGGTCGTGATGCTTCCCTCAGATAATTTGAAAAAAGCGGGACTCGGGGGCAGTAAAAAATTTGTTTATCTGGCCTTCTTATTCCTTACTCTCGCCGAACTACTCACCTTTTCGCGTGGCGGTTATATGGGAATGTTCGCGGGATTTTTCACCTTGATTGTTTTGTTTTGGAAGCGCTTCGCCTCAGGACAGAAGAAAGCTTTACACACACTTTTAGTCATCGGAATCGTTTTTGCGACTACTATCAGCAGTTCGGTGCTGACTCGTTTCTTTTCCAGCTTCGATCTTACGGAAGGCTCGAATATGGAGCGGATGAAAAACTGGCGGCAGGGTCTCGATATCTTTTCAGATAAGCCTCTCACCGGAGTCGGTATCGGCAACTATTCTTTTTATCTTGATCCCACAACGGCTTATCGTACCCCCATTTACGCACACAACCTTTATCTCGACTTAGGGGCAGAGCTGGGAATTTTCGCGCTCCTCGCTTGGGTATTGCTGATTGTTGTGATCGTCGTGGAACTTTTTATTGCGAGCAGGCGGACTTCGGACAAGACGCTTTCTTATCTCGCGCTGGGCCTCATCGGTTCATTTGTCTGGTATTCGGTCCATTCCTTCTTTGACACCTCGATTTACGCACCTAATATCCTGGCGATACTCACAGCAATACTCTCTCTAGCGGTTTTAGTGATAAGATATGTTAAAATGGAAGAAGGAAAGGTTTAGTCTACGTGTTTTGGAGTAGCGGGTTTTAACCCGCGCGGTATTCTGCCTATTGTTTGTCATTGCGAGGAGGTACTCCGACGTGGCAATCTCGTAACTACAATTCATGGCGCGGTATCCTTTTGTCATTTTGAACTTGTTTTAGTATCCTCGATATAGCACGCATAAGCGATATATTGTACAGCGTTAACGTTATAAAGCGAAGATTCCGGCTCAAGGCCGGAATGACAAACGAAGTTTTCTAAAAAATAATACAATTATGCCGATTATCTATCAAATCTTTCTATCTTTTTTCTTCCTTTTTTTTGCGTATCTTGCGCACAAGGACATAAAAAACGGCATCTATGCGGTTATTTTCTTATTGCCGATATACCTTCTCCGCTTCACTCTTTCCGATATCCCGACGACGGCGTTGGAGATTATAATTTATATTTTGTTTTTCCTATGGCTTATTAAAAATAGAAAGAATCTAGATATACGCAAAAGCGTTTCAGATTTTTTCAGAAACGATAAGATTTTGGCCGTGGGCACGACGCTCCTCTTCTTCGGAGTAATCTTATCGACAATCCACTCTTCCGATTTACGCACGAGCCTTGGCGTGCTCAAGGGTTGGTTCGTGGATCCTTTTTTGTTCTTTTTGGTTTTTATTGATGTCATAAAAAATCAGAAGCAAATTGTAATTTTGCTTCGGAGCCTTATCCTCTCCGGGTTTGCCGTGGCTTTAGTGAGTATCGGTTATGCCTTATCCGATATCCTGACTTTCGACGGTAGATTGCGAGCCATTTATGAATCTCCCAACTATCTAGCGATGTATCTTTCTCCGGCATTTCTATTCGCGGTTTATCTTTTTATTTTTCAAAAGGGTCCTCTTTTGTCATTCCGAACGGAGGTGAGAAATCCCTCTGTAGAAAAAAATTATTATAATGTTTGTTTAAACGCAGTAAAGAGATTCTTCTTTTCGCCACTCTCCCCGCAGAATAACAAAAAGGGGCAGGCTATAATCTTACTGAGCCTTGCAGTCGTTCTTTTGCTCACCAAATCCTACGGTGCAATACTCGGAATCGCGGTAGCACTTTTCTGTTTCTCACTGAAGAGATATCAGAACAGAAACACTAAACTTTTTTCAGGCTACAAAAAAACGCTTACGGCTTTAGCCGTCGTAGCGTTGGTATTGTTTTCTTTTTTATCTTTTCAGAAATACGAGCAGCTCTTAAACGCAGGTGAGAGGTCATCGCTTGCCTCGCGCTTTATGATCTGGGACGCCTCGCGCGAAATGCTCGAGGACAGCCCCATCTTCGGCATCGGTCCGGGAACTTTCCAAAAAACCTATCTCGATTATCAAAGCCGCTTCACTGTCCCCTATCTTGAATGGGCAGTTCCTCAGCCGCATAACACTCTCTTGGCTTTTTATCTCCAGTCGGGATTGATCGGCCTCGTCGGTTTCGTCCTGATTTTGTTCTGGCTGTGCAAACGCGCCAAAGCCAGCGATATCGTTTTTATTTTCCTGATATATTTTCTCATCCACGGTCTCGTCGATACACTCTATTGGAAAAATGATTTGGCGATGGTTTTTTGGTTGGTGGTGGGGGTTGGATTTTTAGATAAGAAAAAGTTCAACTCGTTGAATTAGTTTGCGAATAAAACATCCAAGTTTTTAAATGAGCTTTTTCTCGGCTCCCCGTCAACAAGTGTGATAGTTCATAATCCAAATCAGCGGTAAGAAAGCTAATGTAATCTTGGCGATATAGTTATTGATATTCCTAAATCCGAATGAAACCCTCTTAATCATCTTG
>JAQVBZ010000011.1 GCA_028690055.1 Minisyncoccota bacterium
AAAATCAAGATGATTAAGAGGGTTTCATTCGGATTTAGGAATATCAATAACTATATCGCCAAGATTACATTAGCTTTCTTACCGCTGATTTGGATTATGAACTATCACACTTGTTGACGGGGAGCCAAAGAGATGTGATAACATGCAGCAAGAAGATACAGATCCGAAAGAGACAGAAACGATCAATAGAAAAAATTCAAGGAAGACGGCCTATCAAAAGCAGAAAGAGATAAAAGGAAGATAAAAGTACCGAATGCAAAAAAGGACCTTCCCGTTTATTAGAGACATGACCTTGATATACCGGGAGAAAACATAGCCGCAGAAATCACCTTAGACAAAGAAACACATATAGTGGTTCCGGCTGGAAACTTCAAAAAGATGGCCTTAACAGAACCTACAGCACGTGCCATATGACCGGAGCTAGCTATGATACCTGCATTGGTAGGAATATGCTAACCGTTCACACTGTCAATATAGTGTTGAACAATGTACTTCCCGAGTCCATCAAGATCTGGAAAGAGAGAGAGTTTGAAAATTTAGAGCCTGTCAAAAAGAGAATTCTAATCGACAGACAATTTCGGATCGAACAGACGGAAACAAATACTCGCATTGTGTGCAAAAAAAATATAACAAAAAAATCATTGCGGCTCTTTTTGAGAAAACAGGAGAAAGATGGTTTGAGTATCGGTCCTCCGGACTGATAATACATTGCGTACGAAAAACGGAAGAGATCGAAAATTATATGAAAATAATACAAGAGATAACGATATTAAAAGAACGAGAAGGTTAACCCAAAATACACCCCGAAGCTCAAACGAGCCTAGGGTTTGTTTTTTTATTATGCCGATTGCAGCCCGACGAGACACAGGCTAAGATCTGCCAGAACCAACCGTCATGTTTTTGCGAGCTTCACGAGTATTGACAATAAATCATATCCGTGCTATAAATTTTAGTTGTTCTTTCAAAATTAATTATTCTAGGAATATCTGATCAGAAAAGAGTTTTATGGGCATATATTCCTAGAAAAGGAAGAAGAAATCAAAAAGAGGTGGATCATGGTTTTTATACCAAGAAGAGAAAAGATTTATCGAGAAACACTCCCATGCGAAGGTATGGGCAAAGAAATTTTTGGGCTATTAAAACAAATCAATGACACATTCGAAGAGGAAGGATTGCCTTTCAACATAATGGTGAAAGGTGGCACATCTCGAGGATTTGTCGGCGAAAGGGCTAGACTACCGGCAAAAAAGTGTGCCATCGCAACAGACCTAGACCTTGTTCTTATCCATATGCTTACGTTAGAAAAAGAACTCAAAGGAAAAAATATCTTTCGAGCCGCAGAAATTATGCAAAAGGCATTAAACGGCACTCTTTCGAATGAAGATATTGAAACAATTCGATACAAACCTGGAGAAGTCAGTGGTATTCCGAATACAGTCAGGGGAGTCCTGCTCTCCAGGGACATGACCGTGAATGAAACGGTCATCACATTTAAAAACGGAAGGCTCGTACTTTATTACACTGACGAATGTCTGCGAGACATAAGATGCGGGAATGGATTGCTCTCAACTAACAACTCCACGGTAGTAAGACCGCATGTCGGAAGATTAACCATTCTTCCGTACGGAGCTGCTAGATTAATCAGATTTGCAGTTGAAGACAAAGCGAAGTTCATATATCTCCCAGAAAGAGATATAGAAATACTTTGGAACGAAGCCCATGGCAAGGAGCCTCTCGGAGTGTATGGCCTAATGCTTTGCCACAGGTACCAAGATTTCTCGGAATTACAAGAAAAATTAATGAGAATTCTGGTATCAACGGGACTCACAAAAGAAAAGTCCTTCATCGGCTACAGAGAAAAACTGAAAAAGGAATTCTTCATAAAGAATGGCTATGAATTCCAACTCCGACAAAGAACCTTTGAAGAGATTTTACACTCCCGCAAAAACAGGATGGAGACACAAAAAATTGGAAGAACGTTCAGGAAGGATGATCGCGATAATTGTTGTCATCCAGAAACAACGGAAGATAGGATTGAGAACGGACCTGATATGGGTTATTCTGTCCTTCATTGTAAGGACTGCGGTTTTCTCAGGATTAAAAACAAAGCTGGGAGAGAACTGGGAATGGAGGCGCTCCCCAGCAATAGGAATCTTATGGATGCGAACATAAAGGCACTTCCCGACATGGGATTCTTTAATATAGGCAAGATACTAGGATCCTAAAAAACAATTACCTGTTAGTTGCAAACATTTTATTCCCCAAAGCTTCACAAGAAACTGCGGGGTTTATTTTTTTATTCCCTCAATCTGGTATAATTAAGAAATAAGACAATATTTTTATCATCTAGACCTCCTTTATGCCCAAAATCATAGAAACCAAAAACGACGCGCTCAAATTCGCAATGAAACTGATCGGCCTGCGCCGCCGTTCCGAGGCCGAAATCCGCCAGCGACTAGAGGCGAAGGGCTGCGACACCGCACTTACGGAAGAAACCGTTGCGGAGCTCTACAGATACAAATATTTGAATGACGAGATGTTTGCCGAAAGCTATATCAACGACAGGATAAATTTCCGTCCGGCAGGGCGATTCGCTATCACGAACGAACTCAAGAAAAAAGGCATTGCGCCGAATATCATAAAAGACAAACTGGACGAACTGATGGACAAGACGAAAGAATTGGAACTGGCGGAAAAACTCGTCGAGAAGAAAATCCGAACATCCGGCACCACAGACGAGAAAAAGCTCCGCAGCCGCATCGTTTACCACCTCCAGTCTCGAGGCTTTTCTGCCGCGATAGCTAGCCAAGCGATGAAAAATAAGCTAAAATTAGATATCAATATTATCGAAGAAGATGAATAAAAAAATCCCAAAAATCGACAAGAAAACCATAGCCATTCTATGCGCCGCTTTCGTATTGCTCATTCCTATCATATACGCCGGATGGTTCAATCTCAAATACAGGGACACGGCTTTTCCTGGAGTCGCGCTGAACGACAGGGGCTATACGGGTCTTTCCTGGGCAGACACCAAGATATTGTTTGAAGGCAACATCGCATATATGTACAAGGACGGCATGAAATTAACATATCAAGACAAAGTTTTCAACGTCGCACTCGCCGAGCTGGGATACTCAATCGATACTGACAAATCGATTGGACAAGTCTATTCCTATGGCAAAAAACAGGACCTCGCGCTCAGCATCAGGGAGCAAATAAACCTCATTGACACTACGATAATCTTCCAAAACCAAATCGATCGTAAAGATTTCCTGATCGAGGCCAACCGCTGGCGAGAGCTTGCCGCCCTCGAGACTCCGGCACAGGACTTTTCTTATAAATACAACAAAGGGGCGTTCGTTTCGGTGGAGGCGACAGAAGGCTTTGTCATAAACCAAGATAAGCTGCGAGCGGACATCGAAAATAATCTCCTTAATTCCAAAAATGACACGATAGCGCTGGAGATGATCAAGGACACTCCATCCGTAATCGAGGACAAGGATGGAAACGCTCTCGCGCAAGCGAAAAATCTGCTCGATAGAGAAGTCGTTCTCAAATATGATACCGGTTCCCGGAAAATGGACGCTGAAGATTTCGGCAGTTGGATAGGTTTTGCTGCTAAAGAAAGCAACGACGAACACCATGTTCTCTCTCCTGCCCCAGATATGGATGAAATCAAAGACTATCTCGTTTCTCTCGTGCCACAGGTAAACCGCGAACCGGTAAACGCGCAACTGGAATTCAAGGACGGCAAAGTCCAGGTATTTTCGCTGAGCCAAGAAGGCATCGCGATAGACACGGATCAGAGCGCCAACAAAATCGGCGAGAAAATTTTTCAGGAGGAAAATTATACCGAGATACAAAAAAATAGTGTCATCAATGCCGCCCCTGTATCGATTACAGTAGAATTGGATGTAAATAGTATTGCTCCAGAACTCTCAACCGACAACATCGACAATATGGGAGTCACTTCACTTCTCGCCACCGGTGAATCAAATTTCCGCGGATCCACAAAAAGCCGTATCCACAACGTCACCGTCGGCGCCGGCAAATTCAACGGTGCGCTGGTCGGCCCCGGAGATACTTTCTCTTTCAATTCCATCCTGGGAAATGTCGGAGCCAAAGAGGGCTATCTACCCGAACTTGTCATTAAGCAAGGTCAAACCATAGCGGAATACGGCGGCGGCTTATGCCAAGTTTCCACCACCGCCTTCCGTGCTGCGGTCAGCGCGGGGATGGAAATAACTGAAAGAAAAAATCACGCTTACGCGGTCAGTTACTATTCCCCGCAGGGAACCGACGCCACTATTTATCCACCACACCCCGACCTTGCTTTTATCAACAACACACCGAATTATATCCTCATCCAAACCCGCATCTCAGGTACTATTTTGACTTTCGATTTTTACGGTACTGACGACGGCCGCAAGGTCGAGACTGAAGGACCGGTCGTCTACGAGCGCGGTGAGGGGGGAGCAATGAAAACCTGGTGGGGGCAGAAAGTATATGACAAAGATGGAAATCTCTTCTTGGAAAAAGTTTTCTACAGCAACTATAAATCACCGGCGCTCTATCCGCATACCAATCCACTAGAGTAACTGATGAAATTGAAAGTACGGTCTTTTCGCTCTCTAATACCGAATTAACTAAACCCGTTCTACAATCCAGCCATATAGCATTTGATATCCTCTCTCCCAGCAGGAGAGTGTCGGGGTGAGGGGGGTATAAAAATAAAATCATTATGTCACAGATTAAGTTGACTCGGTATTACAACATATACGGACAGATTGCCTTTATAATTTTCTCTTGCAAATAAATAATAAGAAAAGCTTCAAAAGGACTGTCCCTAATTCGAATATTAATAAAGTAAAAAACGTAAAATCCAATCATATGACAAAACGAATTATCTTAGCTTCCGGCTCTGAAGCGCGCAAAAAACTTCTTGAAAAAATCAAATTGGACTTCGAGATTCAGCCGAGTAACTACGAAGAAGTAATGACTCCCGAGACTCCCCCCGAAGAATTGGCGGTCGAGCTAGCGCTAGGAAAAGCGCATAATGTGGCGGCAAAAAATACGAATGCCGTCATCATCGCCGCCGATTCTTTCGTAATCCTAGACGGCGAATATCTAAGCAAACCTCATTCCGCAGAAGAAGCCCGCGCCATGCTTCGCAAAATCAGTGGCAAGAAACAAAGTTTCGTCACTGGCATGGCAATCATCGATACAGATAGCGATAAAACTTTTACCGATTTTGAGATAAGCGAAATCTGGATCAAAGAAATTTCCGACAACGAAATCGAGAACTATATAAAGACCGGAGAACCTTTCAGTAAAGCCGGCGGCTACGCTATCCAAGAAATCGGCTCGGTTTTCATCGAAAAAGTACACGGTAGCTACACCAGTATCGTAGGGCTTCCCATTGATAAGGTTTACAAGATCCTGACCGAATTAGGCGTGAAAGTGATATAGTAGGAACACGAAGGACGCAACAGACCGTAGTCGTATCTTTGTAAACAAAGGGTCTTCCGAGGATAACGCAGCTGACTACAAAAATATAGCGGATTGCTCATTATCTGCGATAATCCTTCTTCCTCTTGATATTTTTGAAAAGATAGTCTATACTGTTCAGGTAATTGTGTTCCAGATATTTATGCCCTTGTAGCTCAACTGGATAGAGCGCTTGGCTTCGGACCAAGAGGTTGTGGGTTCGAATCCTGCCGGGGGCACAGCATGGCATTCATACATTACAAAGTTACGGATCCATAAACACGGGTCGTTAGCTCAATGGTAGAGCAGTTGCCTCTTAAGCAATTGGTTGAGGGTTCGAGTCCCCCACGACCCACACAAAAGCTAATAGAGATATTAGCGTTTTGTTTATTCAATTATGGTGGCTATAGTGTAGTGGTAACACTAGAGGTTGTGGTCCTCTCATCCAGGGTTCGAATCCCTGTAGCCACCCAAATCAAAAATAATCGCTTGTTTAGACGGTTATTTTTTATATCCTAAATTAAGTTTGGGATTTTTTAAAACCTAAATATTGATAAAAATCCCAAAATAGATATATAATAAAAGCATTATTTAAACTTACACTATTTGACTCCCTGTGCTTGTAAAATTGCTTCATGCATAAATGTTTTGTCGATGCCAGTTTATTAAATAATCTAAACTAAGATTTATGAAATCATTTGAATTTGATTCTATCCACAAACTTATAACTACTAAAGAAAACGGACATAAAGAGACAGAAAAAACAAAAAAAGATCCAAACATTGATACTCCGGAAACAATGAACGAGGGGGAAAAAAATGAAATAGAGCAAGATGAAGATGATGAATTTGAGATTGAACACAGGCCATATGAAACACCAGCGGTAAGAGAAGACATCGATAAGTTCGTCACAGACCTGGATTGTAAGCTCAAGGAAAAAGCAATATCTTTCGGAATTACTAATGAGGAAGGATTAGAACATTTTCGCCAGCAGGCTTTTGAGCTAGCAAATCTAGAGATGAAATATATTGATGGACAGACTTTTATCAGAGAATTAGAAGAGCTGAAGCTTAATCGAGGCGACTTGGAATTTATCAGCGCCTCCATACTAGACGCCGTCGATGATATCCATCAAAACCTCGAAGGCAAGCTCGTCGGCGAACATTTTTCTTTTACGCAAAAAGCGTTGGAATTCGTGGGTAAACATAAACGGGTATTCAATCTGGGCGCGCTAGCGCTTTATCTATCGACTTTCGGTTCAGGAGTCCTTAAGGCGATGAGCGGCGATCAGGCTAAGATAATCATCGATTACGACGAGACAAGAGAAAAAGACTATATGGCAAATAGTTTACATTTACCTGTAGCGGAAGACGGTAATCATACTACAGAAAACAATCTAGAGATGACAGAGCAAGAAAATTACATAGAAAATTTAGGTAGCGATGAGACCTTGGCAGCATTTGAGAAGTTCGAAGAAGAAAATAGGAAAGACGGCTACCAGGAATCGTCTATCGGACAGATCACAACGGCCCAGCTTATGGAGAACCCAGAACTTATTACCTTGATAGACAATCATAGAGACCTTAATTCACCTATGAATATCTTGGAGCAGGTATCGCCAGCCGGCGAGTTTTCACACGGAGATGTGCACTTTTCCTTCGTGATGAGAGAAGATAATGATGTGTATTTGGAGAACCTGAGCGCGGATGATAATAGTAGCATTCTCCGACTTGACCAAACACTGCAAGAGAAATATGGCATACCTATAAGGGAGCTTGGGACACAAGGTATCCCGCTAAAAATGTTCGCAGATGAAGAAGAAAACCTAGTAGAAATCTTCTCCAAAGAGCTCGACATTCCTGCCGCAAAGCTGATGACGTATGCTGATCATATAATACTTCCAGACACCTCTCAAATAGAAATTGTCAAATTCGAAGACTTCCATATTCCGATTGACGAAGACACTCCAGAGATGTCCCGACTCAAAGAGATGAAGGAAAATATCTATGCTAAACACGGGTTAGATATATTCGGACAAATCGTGGTCGATAAAGAACTATCCAAGGAAGTTCAAAATATCACCACCAACGAAGATAGCATCGTGGACTATACCACACAAGAAGCCCGAGAAAGCTTCCTGCATCACAATCAAGAAGAACGCTTGGCGGCGGCAGAAGCGGAACTCCAGCAGCGACTAGAAGCCGATGGAGATTCTACTGGCTACGATAATTACGATATCCTTCTGTCAAGAGCTAGTCAGGACTCTAATACCAGCCAGCTTAAAGCAAAGATTGCCAGTTTAGGAATAAACGAAGTGCATGCGGATGATTACGAGAACAGCGAAGAATTTCAGGAAATGTTCCTGAAAGCACTGGCTGACGACGGCTTTCCGCTTCCAGAACTGGAAAAAATCGCCCAGAAAGATCCGAAGAAAGTTATCGAAATCGTCTCTCAGACAGTGGGAAAACATGTGAATTATAGCAACCTTGAATCTACGGAGATCAATAGAGGCACGGCATATACTAATATGGACGCCCTCCATCTAAAATTAAGACATCAAAGCTTGCCAGCGGCAACACTCGGCGCAGGAGCAGGCATCTGCCATGATTATGCTCCGACTATGGCTGCTGGACTGGATGTTTTGGAACAATTGGAGATTCCCCATATGGACAACTTACTCATTATGCAAACTACCTTAAAAGGAGAACATACCTATGTGCTCCTTGCTACTTATGAAAACGATGCGATACGAATATCATTGGTAGATCCCACTTTTGCCGACAGCGGAAGCGACCTTGATGCCGTTGATAATATACATTCTTATCATGGCGTATCGCCAGAAATATATAAGGCACAAAAAGAAATATTAGAGCGACAAGTAGAAGAAAAAGATGAAGCCATAAAAAATTTTCACCAGACAATGGCCGCGCACGAAGAAATCCAACGCAGGATTGAACTCAAGAATTTTTTTGCCTTCCAACAAAGAATCGTGGATTTCATAACAAAATATTTTCCAAAGGAAACACGCGGGCGTAAAATCCAAGTGGACGAAAATTCTTACCGAGCCATCCAGAAGCACGAGCAAAAACTGACAGAAATGCGCAAAAAGATAAACGAAGCAGACACTGATAACAATTAAGTTTTCGGACATTCCTATAGACTAAATTTTGCATTATTCGTCCAAACAGAGCCATAGGTTCGTTACAAACAAAATCATCTTTTTTGCCTTTCAAAATGCAATAATAATAACCTGTTTAACTATCCAATAAACCTCCAAGCGACGAACTGTCACAAAATTAGCAAGATAAGAAATAACAGAGAAATAAAATTGATTTGATAATGGTCTTGAACTCCATTATTTTTTATACAATTTTATCCGCATTTAAATCAAATACACGAATTTCATTTCTCACCTTATTCCACTTCAAAGTTCTGAACGCGTCCAGCAGTGGACCCGAATGTCAAATGACCGCTCATATAAGCGGTTATTTTTATATCCCGAATAGAGGTTACAACTTTTTTCGATGGCATATACCCAGGAAATTGCACTTCAGAATAGAATTTAAGTTTGAGTACTTGACAATTCATATTTTTTCTGCTATGCTCTGTCGTTAAGTAAATCCCTAGATTAAGGAACACAAAGGAGTGATAAATTGTTAAACAAAACAACAAAGAAAGCATTAAAATACTTAAACGAAATGCAAGATGTCGACAATCGAGTAAAGGTTATTATCGCCGATTGGTTAGAAAACTTTTTTAACTCAGAACCTCTAAATGCCACCCTCTACAAAATTTATCTAAAAGAAGAACATCATCTTGGAAAGGTGTGGGCAGCAGCGTTCCTTCTTGGAACAAACGTCGACTTAAAAGAAAAAAAAGAAAAAGAGGAGAAAAATATACAACGTTTGATACTTGAAGGAGCAGAATTATATAAAAAAGAGGGAAATCAAGAATATAGCGAAGAATTAAAAATAATAGCAGAAAATATTTATGTTTTAATTAACATAAATAAAAAAATACGCGAAGAAAAAGAATGTTAAGGATAAAAGTATATTTACATGAAGATTCATGTAAATAGCTTATATCCTTTTTAAATTGTCCGGATCTACCTCTTTACACGAAAAAACATTGCTACATATATAAACAAAATAATTTTCATTAGGGTTTACCCAATCCCAGACTATAAACACGTCCAGCATCGGACTCAAATTAGACTTTTCTATTTTGTTTTGTTATAGTTTTAATATGGAAAACAAGAATAAAAGAATAACCGCGCACCTTATTCCCTATAAAATTATAGATGGACATTTTTTCATTTATTTGCAAAAACGTTCGAATGACGCCGAACGCGAGCCTGGCTGGTTTACAATTTTTGGCGGAGGAGTGGAGGGAGAAGAATCCCCCGAGACAGCAATGCTACGAGAGATCAAAGAAGAGCTAAATTTTATTCCGACCAGCTATTCCTTCTTGGGAAAATACAGTGATAATTATAGCATCTCTCATTATTATATCTCAGAGGTTTATAATGATTTTGAATATGAGATAAAGATTGGAGAAGGTGAATATGGCAAATTTTTTTCAGAAGAAGAAATTGAAAATGAACATAAATTAACAGAAAACAATAAGCAAATCATAAAAGATCTGATTAGCCATATAAGTATGGGAAAGTAATCGTGTTAAATTCCGCTACCATCTTATTCCACTCCAAAGTTCTGAACGCGTCCAGTAGTGGACCCAAATGCCAAATGACCGCTCATATAAGCGGTTATTTTTATAAAATATTGCCCCCCATTTTTATACATTATAGAATGATATAAGCTAATACAAAAGACATAAACGGCGGAGATATCTTGACAATTCCGACATATTACCATATCCTACGAATAATTAGTTAATAATAAACTGCAAAACAAACAACAAAATAAAGGAGTGATTTAGATGGAGAGGAAATCTTGGTTGCCATCAGGTGGCGAAAATCTATTTCAGAAAATAAAAGATCAGCAAAAGAAGGCGGAAGAAAAAGGAATAAGAGTACGCAAGATGTCTATCGGACAGCCTTCAGGAGCAGCTTTGCTGAGCGCGAGAAAAGCGGCTGCATCAGCGGTTTCAAGTAACGAAGAAAGCCATCATGAATATCAGGACAACGGAAGCCCGGGAGTTCCTAATTTTGCGGAGCGTTTCGTACAATGTCACATAAAATGTGATTTGAGCAAAATTGAAGAGATGAGCTTTTTGCCTACACCCGGCACTAAGTCAATGCTTATGATGATACCACTTGCTTGTGGCTCTTCATACAAAAAAGATTTGTTAGTTGGAACCCACACCAAGCCAGGATATCCGACTCCCGCAATCGTATGCAACTATTTGGGAGTAAAAAATTACGCCCTCAAGACAAACATCAGAAACCAATTCCTTTTTGATGAAAAAAGTATCAAGAAAGGCACCAAGCTTCTCATGGTCAATTTCCCTCACAACCCAACGGGGCAAATTGCCACCAAGGAGTTCTGGGAAAAAATCTGTGCCTATTGCGAAAGAGAGGGCATTCGTCTTTTCAACGACGGGGCCTACGCAGGTCTTGCACACAGTAAAGATCACTGCACACTGGCAGATGCAGCAATTCATCACCCAAGCCTCGAATGGGTAGAAGCCTACACGGCATCCAAAACAGCCGGAAACGCCACGGGATGGCGCGTAGGTGCAATTGTAGGTTCGTCCGCTTTCGTAGGTGATATCGCCACGATAAAATCAAACCTGGACAGTGGCTTTGTTGCTCCAATGGCGGCAGGCATAATACATGCCATAGAGAACGACCAAAAGGGAATGAAAAAACACAGAAAAACATACGAAGAAAGAATTGGATTCCTCATTCAAACCCTTGAAAGAGAAGGAATGAGAATTGCTGTAGTTCCTGGAGCAGGATTCTTCACTTTCTGGCAAGTTCCCAAGGAAGCCTTTGGGATAACAGTTGAGAATGGAGAAGAATTCAATAACCTGATGATCAAAAAAGAAGGGATTGTTGGGGTCCCATTTGGAGAATTCATAAGATATTCGGTAACTCAAGATGTTATCGAAATGGGACCTGCCATCGCATCTGCCTTTAAACGGGCAGAAGTATTATACTGAAACAAAATATTAATCTATTTTCAGGAAAGATTAGGAGAAATTCTAAAAAACCTCTCTTTCCTTCTCAATTTCCAAACTCACAAATCATTGCGATTTTAGAAAAGAAAACAACGTATTTCGATCCGTTGTTTTTTATTTATGAATATATTGTTTGATTAAACTTTTTTATTTCATTTCCCATCCTACACCACTCAAAAGTTCTAAACGCGTCCAGTAGTGGACACAAATGCCAAATAACCGCTTGTTTAAGCGGTTATTTTTATATCCCGAATAGAGGTTACAACTTTTTACGATGGCATATACCCAGAAAATTGCACTTCAAGATAGAATTTAAGCTAAGATACTTGACAATTGTAATCTTTTCTGCTACTATGCGCCTAGTTTAATAAAAAAGTACTCAACAATTAAAAGCAGGAGGAATCAGCATTACTGATGAAGAAACCAAAAGTGCCGTAGCACACCAGAATGCTACTATGTTCTTTTGGAGATGTCTGGAAAGATATTCCCCCGAAACCAGTTTCGGTCACGACAGGGATATGGACGCCTTTTTGTCCGATTTAGATGAAATCGCGTTAGGAACCGATTTCTTGGACGCTCTATTTGATTATAAATTGAGCAAGCCGAGATTTATGAAATTCATCTGGCTTCTGTTTGCACCCGGTGGGTACGACTTTACAGGAAGCAGGCGTATTTTTGACTGGCCGTTCCCACTGAACGACCCAGAAAGGTTCTGCCCCAAGAATCTACCGGAATGGAAGATAAAATTCATAATGGATTTCGTCGAAGAATTCTCCGATGAAAAGTATTATGGGGGTGATAGATACCACTGGGATATGTGTTCAGAAGCTTACATGCAGCTGGCTTTTGCCATCCTGCCATATATAGAGAAGGTCGAAGATAAAAAAACGAGAGAAACTCTACTGGAAAGAGCAGTGGTGTTTCTATCTCAAAATTTCTATTTCGAAAGAGCGGTGGAGGGTGATTCCTCTTCGTTTCTCTACAAAAAAGAATTAGAGGAAGTGGACCAAAACTTTCTCAAGGATTACAAGAACAGGAGGGACTTAATATCCTTGGGATGCAAGAAAGGGTATCGCTGGAGTAATAGTTACGCCGAAGAAAGTACTAATCTGGCCATCGCCATCCTTCCTCAGATTGAAGAAATTCAAGATGAGGTAAAGAGAAAAAAGTTATGGAGACAGGTTGCCGTTGTACTCTCCCAAAATCTTTTTGGAAGAGCTACCCAAAAAGGGCTCTCAGCGAACGACTTGAAGGATGCCGTCAGATTTCTTCTTCTCAGGAAGGATATCATCGACGAGACAAAGATAGCTATCCTAGACAGGGTGATACATAAGAATATATCTGAAGTCTTGTCAACCAGGGGTCCGTGGGCCCTCAAGACAAATTGGATCATGGAACCCCTCCATTTCTATGCAGATATTGTGGGTGTGTTTGTAAAAGAAAACGAAGGTATCCCGTATAGCTCGCAAGTATTTTATCACCAAGCTGCATTCATCATGGAGAAAGCACGACAGTATTACGGAGTAGGAGGATACTTCCCTTTCTGTATGATAGAAAAAATATTTTCTGTCCTTACAAAAGAACAATCCCAAGAGATTGCAGAATTCATTCTTGAGATAAGCCACATCTCCCTATATATAAATAGCGAGGAAGATGTAAAACAGATGAGACTATTGATGGAGCACATACCTCCCGAAGATGATAGAGGCCTGCGCTACAGGGCGAGCCGAGAAATCAGAAGGTTTTATGCTCACCAGAAGGAATGCGAAAAAAAGATAGAAAAGCACAAGTCCTTGATCAGGACTATGTGTGATTAAAAATATGAGCCTTAATGGAGATAAGGCAAAATACCTCATCTCCATTAAACTTTTCCAAGCCCACAAAAAATTTGCGGTTTTAGAGAAAAAAATAACGGATTTAGGTCCGTTGTTTTTTATTACACAAGCATATTTAAACTACATTTCCCCGCTTCCTCTTTTATTTTCACCCACTCAAAAGTTCTGAACGCGTCCAGCAGTGGACCCAAATGCCAAATAACCGCTTGCTTAAGCGGTTATTCTTATATATGCAAAGTTCAAACTCAGTAAATATTCAGATAAACATACGCATACAAAAAAAGAAGAGTCTCTATAATAGACTCCTCAGAAACTTTGCGAATCGCAAAGTCTTTTATATTCCCCTCCTTTATTCATCAAGTCTTTGTGCGTTCCCTGCTCTATGATTTCTCCTTTTTTAAAGACTAGGATTACGTCAGCCCCCTCTATAGTGCTGAATCTGTGCGCAATAATAATTATCGTTTTATCTTTTTCTTTTCTTAAATTATCTATAGCCTCCTTAATCAGTTTTTCCGTCCCAGAATCAAGAGACGATGTGGCCTCATCCAATATAAGGATTCTGGCATTTTTCAAAATCGCTCTCGCTATGGCGATTCTCTGCGCTTCTCCTCCTGAAAGCTTAACACCCCATTTGCCTATTTCCTGTTTGTACTTTTGTGGCATTCTTTCAATAAATTCATGAGCGTTAGCGGCTTTCGCGGCTTCAATGACCTCCCCGTCGCTTGCATCTCGCCTACCATACCTTATATTGTCCAGAATTGTTCCGTTAAATAAAACTACGTTCTGCGGAACAGTGGCAATATTTTGACGTAGCCAAGATAGATTAATTTTAGAAATATTGATACCGTCCAGAAAAACTTCACCATTTTCAGGCTCGATGAAACGAGAAATAAATTTTACAAAAGTGCTTTTTCCCGCTCCGCTTTCTCCAACCAAAGCGACCGTTTGCCCGCTTTCAATCTCGACATCGAGATCCGTTAACGTTTCTTCACCATTTCCATTATAAGAGAAGGAAACCTTCTTGAATCTGACATTTCCCTCTATAACCGGTAAGAGTTCATCATAATATCGTTCTCCCCTCTCGTTATAGATTTTTTCTCCTTCGTCAACACTCACCATCCCACGCTGGGTTCTGACGTAATTATCAGAAAGCCTAAATAATGGCTGATAAATAACATTAGTGTATCCGAGAACCATTATCATCTGTCCGGCAGAAAGTGCACCTTGTAATACTAGAAACAGGGAAATCCCCATTACCGCTATGAATCCGATATCCATGATATTTGATTGATTCATCTGAATTCTGGTCCACATACCCACCAAAGAATCATATTTAAGAAGTATTGATTCATATTCACGACCAAACTTTTCGCCCTCCTCTTTTTCCGCAGTAAAAGACTTTATAGATTTTACATTATCAATAGAGTCTCCGAATGTTCCATACATGTCTCCGAATTTCTTATTCAGCTCTTTCTCTGAATTCGCCAAGGGATCTGCATTCTTAAAAGCTTCGTAGATAAATACAGCTATGATAATCAAGATAGCTGCCCCTAGACGATAATCAAGACTGAAAACGATAATCAAAACAATTAATGCGGTAAAAATATGGGCTAATGTGGAAAATATGGATTGATTTATGATATTATTGAGATTCGCTCCGCCTCTGGAAATTTTTTCAAAAATTTCTCCGCTCTTTTCTTTTTCGTGAAATTCCATGGGCAACTCCAGAAGATGCGCGGTTATACCAACAATGAAATCTTTCTCGCAATTTCCAGCAATCAAGAACTGTTTTCTGCTTACGAAACGCGTCATTACGTTACTGGCCAATTTGGCAAAGAGCCAGGCCCCCAACAAGATAAAAAGTTGCGCGCCTTTTTCTCCCCCGACTATAAGATCAAACATATGACCATAAATAGCGGGAATCAAAGCTCCTAATCCGGCAAGAAGCAAAGACAGGATTACTGTCAGATAAGTTTCTTTTTTATAATTACTTAGATATTTCAAGATAACTTTGTACGACAAAGACCACCACTTCCTTTATTTTTTCTTTATAGATTGTCAAAGAACGACATAGTATGTTATTACAAATTTTATCAATTGTCAACCTATAAAACTTAAATTCTATCGTGTAACAAACCATTCTTTCGAGTGATTCTTTGATATGCCATCAACGATAGACTTTAAGCGTATATACAACAAAATCAAATAAAAAGATCGCTTGCTGTTCAAGCGATCAAACTGTCTTTTGACAAAAATTTATTGATTTATATTTTTCATTTCTATAATTTCAATCTGGATATAACCGCTGTCCATACTCATAAGGCCCCAAATCTACATTATCTGCATCGTGTGTCGCCTGATCCACCATAATATCCAATATTTCATTCTTTCGTTTTTGAGCTTCTATATTGTTCTGCATTATGGCATGATGTATCTTCCAATGCTCATCCTGGGTATGTTCGCTATATATGTTTATTGTCATATGCCCCTGTACATCCCCACCCGCTTCCATATCTTGGACTGCGAAAACTATCTCATAAAAACCGGAACCGATTTCTATACGGTTATAATATTCCGTAGATCCTTGACTGCAACAATCTCTGTATAAGCGACTCTCATAGTCGTCTTGCATACCTGGCACGCCAGGAATAGTGGCACCTGGGATGAAATGATTGCAGAGCGAAGAGTCGCCCAACAGAAACCTTGCAGGGACATCCGTCTTGACTGAAATCTCTACGATATCTCCTTCCATAACCGGTATGATGCAATAAGGAATCATATTGAAATCATTACCGCCCCCTTTGAAATCGCTATCGCGAACATTAAAAAAATTCATACTGGAATCCCCTGCACCATAGTCGCTTTTCCCGCTTGTCGGATATTGATCATTATGGTTAGCAGATGCCTCGCTATCATATCTATCTGGATCGGTTACCCCGGCTTGCCCAGAATCACCGCTATCATCACTCCCACTACAACCGCTCATTGCAACAATCAAAAAAACAAGCAATAAGCATATCAAACTTTTTCCTCTTTCCATTTAAATTCCCGTCCATTTATTTTTCATTTTTATTTTCAAATAGCCTCTTGATGATTCAAAAGACTATTCCATTCAGTGCTTCCCAGCCATCATAATAAATAAAAAACAGCTGGACATATCCTCTAGGATGTTGCTGCAAGCACAAAACCCCCAGATTGCATTATATTATCACAAATTATCCGTTGGTCAAGTATATCTGATACATTTTAGGCGTCCTCTCAACAATCAATAGATAAGAACTACTGATGCCGGAGTCATGGGGTGAGATAAGTTAAACCTTAATCGACAAGAACGACAGTAAATTCGTTCTTGTGCAAATGACAGGATAGAAAATGATATGGACTCAATCTCGAGTTCACTCTTTTTAATTCATCTAAAAATCTATTCATTGAATCAAAATAGACGGCTATTTAAACTTATTAAATGATAGAATATAATCTAAATTTTTTACTCAAAATCAGCAACTTATAGATACATATCAAAAAACCGATTTCACAGATTCGGTTCCGGTGTTCTCCACTTCACCACCCCACTCAAAATATAATTGCTTGTACAAAATGTTATTTGTTATAAAAACAGAAATCTGTGATTTTATCGTATGTGAGAAAGTTCCATCCAGTGACTGGTAATGTCGGAGAAATTAAGTGCGAGATATTTTCGATGAGCATAAAAGATAGACGGGTTTCTGTTGAGACTGCACAGATATTTGCAGAGTCCGGCTTTGATCTGTTTTTGACAGGCAAGAACACCCCCCCGGCAATCGGCTTCACGTCTGACGCAGAATCAGCAGAGTCAGAAAAAATGCCCGTCATTGCGATTATTTCATCTCTGTAAAGACTTCTATTAAACTTCCGCTCGCATTGTTTGCCCCACTCCCTTTTTTTTAATAACAAAAAAGACCATACTTTCTTGCAGCATAATCTCACCTCGCGAATAATAAATTTTTTATCCGATAGCAGCATTTTAAAAAATTAAATCACCAAAATTAAAAAGAGGGGAAATGATTACTCACTTCCCCAAAGAATTCATTTAAATACAGATTTTATTTTTTTCTCAAAATATGTTTTATTTATACTGTTGTACTTACCCCCGCTTCCGTCAAGACGAAAGATCGTACTGAGGAGGGTACCTCCTCTCCATATGGAATAACTGTATATGCACCGCATGGGGCGCTCATTTCTACACTCGATATTCCTTTCAGATAAAGTTCTCCATCCAAGTAGACGTCAAATTGTCCACCGTCTGAAGAAATGCTTAATCTACCAGTCTCGGCATCTCCAAAAAATTGAGTAGTGTCGCGACAGTAAATACCTGAATTTACGGAAGGATACATAGAGTCGGGTATGTATTGCCAAACCGCTTTCCCTGTTTCGGAAATAGTTACGGCTGCGGCAGTTTTTTCTCCTGTCGGGCTTTGGAAGGTTAAACTCAAAAGAGCAGTCTCCCCAGAAGCAGTGTCGTATACATATACTCCAGCCAAGCTTGGGTCAGCAACGGATAAATCATAGATTATTTTTTTGTTTTTGATGTCATAGCTTTTAATTTCGTTTTCGTCCGAGTGACCGGGGGTTATCGCTGTAATCGACTTTATCGTATTGCTGTCTATGTCGAATATCTCGAGATTACCGTTGAAATCAACGCTAACCACCTGATCATCATCGATTTTGGCATCCATCAAGTCCCCTGCGAATGTAATTGTAGTCTTCTGACTGTTAATAACATTCAGAAGGGCTATTTTATGGACACCACCATCTAAATACTCATATGCAATCAAATCTCCGCTGATATCAATACGAGGATTAATGCAATCAGAAGCAAGATCTGCTCCTTGCTTGCCTGACGCAACATCGTATGAATGGATTGCATTGCCTGTGGTCCATACTACTCTTTTACCTGAGATTGCAGGTATACTGGTAGTATCGACATTATTCGCGATATAGGTAACCTTGCCTTTTTGGAATATACCAATTCTAGAGACTCCTTTAGTCGATACCTCCTTCCATACTATGATTTCACCCGCTTCGTTTATTGTAACAGACGAAGGATTTTGAACCTTTATGGTACTGTCTTTCCCACCTGCATACAGATGGATTAAGTTCCCATAAGGGTATACTATGATGTCATTAGCACTGACGGAAGGAGAATGCCCCGTACCGATTTTTCTTGTTGTGTCATCGCTCGCTACGGTTGTAGCTGCTCCCAAAGAGGGTAACAGCAATAACGCTACCATCGCAATTACAATTGCAGCGCTAAATAGATTTTGTTTTTTTTGCATTTTCTTAACTCCAATATCAAACCGGCTTTCCTAAATTTTTTCGCCGATTCATATTTTTTTATTTTTCAAAGATCGTTTTTTAACCAATGCACCCATTAAATTTCCCTCTTCGATCCTCGATGAAAATCAAAAAGTAAAAATATAACTCCCCTACACTGTTTTTTAGTGACATCTTATCTATCTAAAAATTCAGACACCACTTTTTCTATCGTATCATAGAACCGAAAGGTGTCAAGTAAACGGCTTGCATTTACTGACGTTGAATCTATAATAAGTATAGATAATATCTAAATCAACAGAAATGAAAAAATTTATCAATTCTCTTAGAAAAGCGGCGGCAATCGTAATAATAATAGTCAGCATCGTTTCAAGCATGGAAATGATTGCGCCTGCCAAAGCGGCGACGGAGCTGCCATACATTCCTATCATCGGGGTTAAAAAAGCGGCGGGACCGATTTATTTGGAAGTTAAACGTAATTCTATCGGCGAAAATCCGACTGCTGGGGACGGCGATAAACGAGTACTTTTTTCTGATATCACCTTCGTTAATCATGGCTCAAAGAACATATATATAAATAACCCTACTTTTATGTCTCTTTCCAATGAAGACCTGGACGGAGACCAGCATGGCATCCAAAGACAAATAAACAATTTCCGTCTTTCAGTCGATGGGAAAGAAGATTGCCATCTATATATCATAGGCGGATATATTTTGCAATTTTACCAACCCAAGATTATTGTCGCTCCGAACGCTTCGGTCAATATCAAACTGACGGGAGATATCACTGACTATGCGACTGCAAGCGCTTTAAACTTTGATTTATATTGCAATAGAGGGTCTTCCTTTTCTATCGATTATGGCGACCTGATTTCTCCGGCCCCTTTCAATATTAGCGGCCAAGCTCGAGATGTTTCTTTACCGGAAAATGGCACTGACTCCAGCAATGTATATAGCATTAAGGATTCTTATTATGCCAATCACTATCACAACATCGCAGGAACTTGGGCGGCGCCTTACATTCCCGAAGGAACTATGATTCGTGCCAAAGATGGAATCGACGTATATATAGTCAAACACGAGAGTTATCGCGACGTTTCTTATAAAAGATTGATCCTGAGCCCCAGCGTGTTTGAAAGCTATCAGCATCTGAAGTGGACCGACATTTTGGAAGTTGATTCGAACGTATTGGATTATTTTGAAACTTCAAGCTATGCTCGAGTAGCGGGAGATAACCGCGTCTGGCGTTTGGACCCTCAAGACGACACAGGCATGAGGCATGAGATCGTCAACGTGAAAAATCTCAACGGTATATATGAAATCAATGCCACTGACCGTGATTCTTACATGGCTGGCGATCCGATCACATCGGACTAAATTGTTTAAGATAAGTTAAAACCCGACACGGCATGCGTCGGGTTTTATTGATGCGAGATTGAACAATAGGTCCGTTGTTAACGGCCACATTAACAATAGGGGGCACTTTTTTCCCATCTTCCCTTACTTTAAAGTCTCTGAGTCTGTCCGATAGCAACCCTAATTTATACAAGACACGCTTTGGCCAAAAGTTTTTTGGCACCAATAAAAAAGAGCCATAGACTGAAGCCTACGGCAATTTGTTTGATTTTTGATTCTGGAAATTTCCATTTTATAAAAACTTCCATTTCTTTTTTTTCATATAGATTGTCATCGGACTCACGCGAAGCTTCTCCACGGAGAATCTGTTGACAATCATATAATTAATACTGATAATCAGCATGAACGTTTCCGCAAATATACGCCAAATTATGCGGAAATGTGACATCTTGCTGACATTCCCGATTAATTTGGTCAGGCTCAAGCAGAACCCCATCATCGCGTTACCGCAGAAAGTCATAACAAGACCTCCTACGATAGGTACGGTGACAATCTCATACCCGACGAGAAGGCCCTTCTCTATTCCTAGCAATAATATTGCTAGAGCCCACTCTAACCAATAGATTCTCCAGAGTTTTTGCTGGATCCAATCCAATGGTTTTGGCAATAATATTACAGAGGGGATTGAGCGAGGGATACCGCTTTTGATACGCCGCACCAAACCTCCCAGGAAAGCTTTAATAGCTGCAATGTCCACTTTTTTACACCTCTCGACTCTTGATTTTCTCAGATTCAAAACTATTTGAATCCACTTTTCAATTTTCGTTACGCGCTAACCAAAGTTAAAAAGTTACACTGAAACTTTGCCTGAGACTGAACTTTCCCCTAAATCGGCCCTTATGATTATCTATACTTTATTCAGTATTGTATCACATATTAGCTTTTTGTCAAGGGCCACGAACGATGAGGAAAGGTGCTACTTGCTCTCCGCGACTAACTGAGAAAGGAATCTGCGCCCACCTCCCATTGTAATTATGTCAGCAAACATATCATTTGATATTGATGCAAAAAAAGGATTGCTTCGCTTTTATCAGCTACGCAATCATATCACTTCAAAAGATTTTATTCAGCGGAAAGATCATAGACATAGATGCTATAGTTTTCCGTCTTTTTACTATAAGAATCGCTGATACCCCAAACGACTATATCGCCGTAAACACCTACTTTTGCGAATACTCCTTCCTCTGTCCGGGATACCAAAGTATTTTCCGATGTAGAAGTATTAAAAACATATATACCCGGAATGCCATGACAATCGTCAGTTATTTTTATATACACAATCCTGTCTTCCCACGCTGCACTGGAAAAACCGGTATCACAACCGCAATCGGGATTTTCGGGATCACCGCTATAATCGCTGTCACTCGTAATAAGTGTAGCTTCCCGCGTAGCAAAATCATACATAGCGAGACTTCCCATTCTCGTGTATGTATCCGACCATACCACTACTTCGGAGCCTATGTGCGGACTTCCTAAATCGCCGAAATATGGCACTCGTATGGCTTCTCCGGTAGTAATATTATAAAGCGCGATACTATGTCCTTTATCCTCATCGTAGTAGGCATAAGTCATATTAAACCCATATATGCCCGGGTCATCGCCTAATGCAATCCACTTCTGCTTAGATGTGGAAACATCACGCAAATACACATTACGACTAAGATTTGTTTCATTGTAATTAGCGCTCCACACGATTTTATTTCCATAGATAGCCGGAGTGCTAAAACGATCTACATCGCACCTGACACAAGATTGATCGCCCGATAACATGTCATAAACCACAAGGCTATGCCTTGAACCTTCTTCTTTATACCACACCAGCCTTTCACCATAGATAGCTGGGTGTGTCGCATTCAACGAACGGATTTTGATTTCTATCCCGGATGATTGGTTATATAGATGTATACTTCCGTTGTCCGACCAAACAATTTTGTCTGCATATATTGCAGGGTCGTGCCCTGTGCCTATTTTCATCGCTTCTGCCGAAACTGCGGAAACTGAGCCCAGCAAACACATCAATACGAATATTATAGGTAGACTTTTATATCTCATTTTTTCTGCCTCCCGGTTTTTTTCCTTATATTTCTATTTTTTTTATTCCTTAAATTTTCAAAGACCTTCTCCCATCAAAACCAAAAGTCATTCGCAAGAACAACCATAGCTTTTATACAATTTAAGTCTTTTAGCGCTTTTTTGTCAAGAGATTATGGTAAATCATAATGTTTGCAAGAATAGCATAATAAAAAAATAACCGTCTATTTTATTAAGGCGGCAACCGTTTGTTTTTTCGTAATATTGGATTTGAATAGATATTCTATTAGATTTTTCCCTCCGCTTTTAGCAACCTTTTTGTTCTATCCCCTCTTTCGGGCGAGGCGACAGCCACTCTTTGCACTCAGGCATAAATTCCTTTGTATCTGCGCCCAACAACTCAGCTTCCCTAAGAGCTTTTCTAAGAGTCTCAATGCCCAAAGAACCTCGACCGAAATTTGCCGCCACATTTTCAAGAGCTTTCCGCAATTGGTTCAGGGCGTATTGTTTCTCCAGCTCAGGCAGCAACTCCTCATATTTGCGTAAACCTTTTACCTTCAAAACCTTCGCGTTATTTAACCTCTTCTTGAGCTCGACAGGAGGGTAAACATCACTCGGATAAACCACCGAATAACCGAAAGCCTCCCGCACCTCATCCAGCGCATATTCCTGATCTAGCTCGCGCAGTCGATCCGCGTATTCGCATTTTACTCTCCCCTTTTTTATCAACGGCCCGATAGTAACGGAAGGAAGAGCACTGCTATGAGGATAAGTCTTTACGTTCTCAAAAAATTCCTTTACCTGTCTCCGAGCATCCTCCCCTTCCAATCTGCGTAACAGAACACTATCATTCAATATGCCAGTTACCTCCAAAGCCTCCGCTTTTTCTACCGTCTCTCTAAATTCAGTGAGAGAATAATAACGGCCATGAGGATACTTCTTAAAATAAAGAGCTATCTTTTTCACTTGTTTCCTAGCTTCTTCCTTCTCAAAACTATCGTTCAGAACA
Organism: Minisyncoccota bacterium; assembly: GCA_028690055.1. Classification (GTDB taxonomy): domain Bacteria; phylum Patescibacteriota; class Minisyncoccia; order JAHIHE01; family JAGLIN01; genus STD2-77. The sequence goes on from JAQVBZ010000011.1 coordinate 23,233, forward strand.
CCATCTCCTCTGATTTGCCTGCGCTATAAATCCGCAACCTTATCTTATAAGCAGTTATAACTTTTGTCAAACCCACGCTACCTCTACAAGCCGCTTGATTTATTGATTGTTTTTTGAACAAAAATCAGCTTCTCGGTCCTTCATCATCACATTCCGAGGTATCACCAGACGTTTAACTCTTCTTGCCCTAGTTTATCGACATAAAAAAAGAGGAGAGAGAAATCAAACAAGTACGATTCACTCCCTACTCAAAAAATATTTTTATTTAGGAAACCCATAACAGGGCTGGATCACTACTCTTGTTCCTGAATCGTCATTAGGTTCCTTTGTAATCTGTTTATAAACGTTGTTCCAGCTGAAACCGGAGCATTGGCCTTTGCCCAGTTCCACAATGACATCGACCAAGATAAGACGCATCGCCGAGTCGGCCAAAATCTGCCTTTTAACTTTTAAACTCGCTGCTATCTCTAGGCCACCATAATCAAATGGCCTCACCCCCCCCCTGAAGGCCCAGATGGTACATGCCTCAAGACGGTCTTTACCGTTCATCAAACAAGTCCCGAGACTTCACTATCGACGTATCCTTTGCCGCTTCTGCGAAAGGTATGATCTTAGCGAGCAACAACAACACTAAGATAATATGAAGCGTAGCTTTACATATCTTATTATACTTTTTCAATCATTGTATTAATTCCGAATCTTTTGTATTTTCTGAATGCTATGGTCAGTACACTTATCAAACCGTCATTCCCTGTTTGCGGCAGTCTGGCATCAGATACCGATGCTGTCAGCCTTCGGAAGTGAGAGCTTTGCCTTATAGCAATTTTTCAACCTTAAAATTACCGGATAGATTATGATATTTCCACCGATTAAACGATTTAAACTCCTATTCAGAGCTCAATCTATATTCTCCCGAAATATTTTTTGGATAGAGCAACAATGAATAAATAATACGACAAATATGGTATTGACCTCCACCAAAAAATAGTGTATACTGAACAAGTGAGAAAATAAAAGCAAGGGTGGCCAAAATAATTTTTAGGGCGCTTTTTATTTTCACAAAACAAAAAGAGATACACTTAACACTAAGAAACAAAAAAAATGAAAGACACACAAAAAATCGTTATCTTTAATTTGATTTTAATCTTTTGCCTTACAGCATTTGTAAAAGTAAAGGCAGATATAAGTGATAGTACGGCTCTTTCTTTACAGGTCTCCCAAGGGGCGCTCTCGGTGGACGCCCCAGCTCAAGCCACTTTCGCCGGGAAAAGTTTCTCCTTTGACAATCAGATAAGCGCAAACAACCCTATCGGCAGCATCACAACTACTGACGCACGTGGCAACAGAGCGGGTTGGGGTATCAATATTTCCGCCTCCGATTGGACGAATGGAACCAACATCATCAAGCATAACGGAAACGGCGTGGACGAAGGTTTGCTTACGCTGGACATCCCGACTATAAACAATGTAACCGCTCTCGCCGGAGACGATAAGGCGGGATTGACAATGGGTACAGATGCCAGTTTCGGAACATCGTCAATCAATCTCGTTACTGCTGCTGCGGAAAGCGGCTCCGGACAATACACCATCTCCGGACTCAATGCTTCGCAAATCATTCCAGGCAACCAGTTGACGGGTGAATATGTCACGAACCTCACCCTTACTATTTCATAGATATATACCGGACACGAAATAACCCGAGATCAAATCGGGTTATTTTTTTGCGCCCAAGACCAAACTCCCTCCATAGACATTCCCCGCCATAAAATATTTTCGCATTAGTCATTTATATTGTATAATAATTATAAGAACTAAACCTAAAAAACTAAAAAACGCCTATGATTTTGCGGAATGCCAAGAAAGATGTCTTCAAAAGAATACTGGCCTTAGCTGCCATTATTTTTTGGATCATTCTGCCTTCAAACTGCGTCCGAGCTGTGAGCGGCGACGGACTTATTGCTTACCCGACAAACGCAGACCCCGATAACTCGCTCTCTCAATCATGGTTCATTTACGATTTAAACCCGGGAGAAAGCAAAGAGGACTACCTCACTGTCAAGAACGATTCGGACCAAGAACAATCCATCAAGATTTATGCAGTAGACTCCACGACGAACAATATGGGCGGGTTCGCCTTAGAGGAAGAAAACGATACCCGAGACAGCATCGGCAAATGGATCATCCCGGAAGTCGATCATATGATTATCAAGCCCAGACAAGAGCAACAAGTTAAATTCAATATCAGCATTCCGATTGAAGCCACCGCAGGAGAAATTTCCGGGGGTATCATCATTCAGAAAGACCTTACCGAAGAACAGAAGAACGCCAAGAGCGGATTTGTAATCAGCACCCGTATAGGCATCCGCGTATATGAAACGGTACCGGGCGAAACCATTCGTCGCGCCAGTTTCAGCGGCGGCTCCGTAGAACACAACAAGCAAGACATGACCTACGTTTACAGCATAACGGTAAAAAACGAAGGTAATGTCTCCCTCGATTCCACCGTGAAAGTAAATATCAAAGACACACTTCTCGGCAAACAGAACCAGACACTTGAGCAAAAGATCCTTGTCCCTCGCGGCGAAGAGCAAAGGTTAATTTTTACACTAGATAAAGCTAAAATCGGAAAATTCGAAGCATCTGCCGAGCTCACGTACAAGAATAACGACGGTACGGAAGAAAAAATCTCCAACCCCGAAAAAATGTCTTTCTACGCATTCCCGCAAGAATATATTCCGATTATCGGATTATTTCTCTTGGTTAATCTGATCTATATCATTCTTCTCAAATTAAAACGAAGAATAAATCGGAAATATTACAAAGAATACACAATCCAATCTGGTGACAATCTGGAAAATATCGCCGAAAGAACCGAAACCAGCTGGAAAAAAATCGCCAAGATCAATAAATTGAAACCGCCTTACCAGCTTGAAGAAGGCCAGACAATCACAATCGTCGACAAGAAAGATGTAATGTCGAGCATATTCTCTAAGAGCGAAGTGCTATCCGAGCCGACCGAACGCATCCGCCAAGACCGCCAGAAAGCTTTTGAAGAAGACCTTTCTCTCATTTCAGACGAAAAAAATATCTCCTCTGACAAAAAAAGATTTTCAACCGGCAGGCAAATATTCAAGACGCTACTGCTTCTGATTATCATCGCGGCTCTCGGCTATTTCATCTATAACGGAATTATCGCCAAGAAAAACAACGCGAACTTTGTCTATAATCGAGGCGGGAACCAAATCGACGGAACAAACGAAGACCAATCGGACGAACCACAAACAAGCACTGCAACGAAAAACACCGAGACGATAGCGACAGATGAAACCGCCACGGGAGATAAAGAAATAAGCAGCGATACGACAAGCGAAGCAACTATCGCCGAGATAGGCGCCGCAGACAGACAAGAAACTAAGATTGAAATCCTTAACGGCAGCGGAGTCAAAGGCGCATCCGGCACAGCAGCGGCAGCCTTTGAAGTGAAAGGTTACGCTAAAATCACTACGGGTAATGCGGACCGTTTCAACTATGCCAATACCACCATCGAATGCGGCAGCAACATCAAAAGCGCTATCTGCCAAGAAGCAAAAAGTATCATTGCTTCCATTCCCTATACCTCTATCGAGGACAAAGAATGTGAAAGTGCCAATACCGACAAGATCATTATTACTCTGGGAAAATAGTTTTTCTGAGCATACCTTAAATCTCACATCCCATTATGAATAAATGTTTCAGAAAATTTAATACCAAAAAAGCAAGCACTTGCTTGCTTTTCCTCTGTTTGATATGCGCCTTGGCTTCATTCGGAAAAGAAACGAGTGCAAAGCCGACAACAGTAATCACCATAGATCAAGGCACCGCAGATCCCTCAATCGCTAACATCGGACAAGAGATAGAGTTCTCCGCCTCATATTCGACAGCCGCGCAAGGAAGCGGATATGCGCTCCACGTTTGCAAAAGCAAGAAGATGTCCCCCGACGCATTCTGCCGAGATGGATCATGGTGTGTTTCAGACACCTTCGCCATAGACAACCCCTTGAGCTGCAGATTTACACCTCGCGCAGATGCAGGTGGCAGCAACAAATATTTCATGGTCGTCTGCGACAATCAGAAAGAATGTTCCGCCCCCTATTCCGGCACCTTCACAGTCAATAGGAGCGTTTTGAGCCTACAGACTCCGGAAGATATCAGTTTCAAAAGTGTACCCTTTTCTTTCTCCTCGCAGATAAGCGGCAACAATCCATTGGGCAACTTGATTCTGACCAGCATAAACCCCGAAAATTCCGGCTGGAGCCTCGACGTAACAGCCACGGACTGGCAAGACAGCAAAGACGGCGACGTTATAGATTTTGACGGCGATGGCAGTACAACAGGACAGCTAACCACCGATTTAGATGCAATATCCATAGAATCCTCCGATCCCACAGATGGCATCAAACAGGGCGTAACCGCCTCATTTACGGCCGACGTACAGACCATAAATATAGCGACTGCGAGCAAAAAGAACGGCAACGGCATCTTCACTATCAAAAATATTAAATTCGACCAATTCGTGCCCGGCAACCAGCAAGAAGGCGAATACAAAACCGTGCTGACCTTTACGGTTTCATAGCCCTGGAACATTTATTATATAAACCGGTCATCTCGACCGTACTTTTTTGGGATTAAACAATAATCCGCTTCTATGCGATTGCCTGCCGTAAAAGCACAATGATCATACTCCCGACTAAAACGCCAAGAGTATCCATTAAGAGATCTACGCCCGCTACTTGAACAAGAACTGCCGATTAGAATCTACTCGTTGTGCGGCTTAATGCTTATCGTAACTTTGTATTTGTTTTTTCATGGTATATTGATTTCTTTTTTCGTCATTCCGGACTTGATGCGGAATCTTCGTTATATTACGTAATATAAAGAAGATGCTGAAACAAGTTCAAGATGACACAGTCTCGGAATTACGTTGATGTAAGGAAATGATGATCAGATAATCATAGTATTATCCTTATGAGAGAGCTATCGCTCTAAACGCACTCACCGGCTGACGCCGGTGAGTTTTTGATTGTAAAAAAATACTTGCGAAAAGCAAGTAAATAAAGAATAAAGTGTTTTTAGGTGTTCTGGGATTGAGGGAATAATAGCGATTGTCCTTTTTTTACTGGCACGCCGTCCTCATATTCCAAAATCAACGCTTGTCTTGGTTTGAAGCATAAAGTCCTCTTTTTGTTAATTTCTTGGTTTATTAAATCATCTGCGATAAAAACTCCTCCATATAAATCCTTTTTGTTATATTTTGATAACTCCATTATACAAAAAATACGATAAACACGCAAATCGCCGTTTTTCCACAAGAAGCCCATGCGCCTGCACTTCCCATAGTATATTTGATTCCAGATGAGTTTGGATTTAAAAATCCCCTCTCGAGGAGGAAGGACCGTTATGGCTTTAGTTATAACGTTGTGAGAGGGAGGGTATGTTAAATAGACAAAGGACTGATGATTCACATCTTAATAAAAAAAGACGTCAATGATACTGAAACTATGGACAGCAGACAGTCCTCTCACACCCCGCACAACAATAATGCTTCGCTTATGTTAACGCCACTTCTCTTGTAGACAGGAATCAGAATGCGTCGTATTGAAACTTTTGGTGATGATAAAAAGCTTAAACTGGAAGTAGGCCGAAACCGTGAAAGCCCTGACTTTGTGCCTTTATAAAGTCAGAGCCCTGATGTTTTTACCGGCACGATAGATTACGATTAAACCTAAAATATGATATAATGGATTCATAATAAATAAGAACTAAATATGCTTTCCATCAACCCATTTGATCTATCACAACCGAATAATGAAGATACAGAGAAACAGATTCTCCGTATCGCACTTATTTCTGAACTGGATTCAGTCAATCTCTTCGAACAGCTCGCCTTCGTCAGCAAAGACACAAAGGCCAAGGCCGTCTTTCATAATATTCTCAAAGAGAAGAAAGAGCACATCGGAGAATTGGAGACTTTTCTACTGCGCAGCGACCAAGAACAGATGGAAGGATTGGCGGAAGGTACGAAAGAACTGGAAAAATTGGATGAAGCCAACTAAATATAGTTCAACCACAAACAAAAAAAGGGCCCATGCGGCTCTTTTTTGATTAATGTTTTACTATTCTTTCCTCTCACCCCGCTTCGTTACGCCGTAGTCTTTAGCGCAGACCCCCCCAACGGAAAAAATAATGAATATCGTATTATTTTTACCCTATAAAGAAGCAGAATCTTACGTCCTTATTATCGCCTTAAAAAACCAACACCTCTATCAGACTCACAATAAAAACTATAGCAAAAAAAGCTATTATCAGCAGTAAATTTTCCAGACCTTGTCCCATATTGATAAATTCATCAATTTAACCTACTCTCATTATAAGTCAGAAACTATAGACAATCAAGTTAACAAAAAAACAGAAACGACGACCATTTCCATTTTAAGCCTATAATCTATTTTTGTGTCCCCGGCAGGAATCGAACCCACGTTAAGAGCTTAGAAGGCTCCCGTTCTATCCACTGAACTACGGGGACAGTAAAAGTTTTTCACCCTCAGAGTATACCAGACAAATCCGGAGAAGTCAATCAGAGGTCTGACCTCATTCATTTAAAAGGTCAGACCTCGAATATTGAACCGTCACAATAAGTTACCGACTATAACCCCTGTCTCATACTATTGTTCTTTCTCTTCTACCAAAACGCTCTTGCTTTCTCTGTCCACGGCGGTACTATTGGTTTTATTCGTAATCTCCGTTTTATCTTCACCGTCGGTTCCAGTTATAACTTCCGGCACATCTTCATCCTCGCCCTCTACGGCAACTATCGGCTGCGGACTTACATTCTCCCGGAAACTGAAAGGATCGGCATAAAGCTTGTTTTCCGAATTCGCCAAATTCTCCTTACGATCACCGATAACCTGTATAATCTCTTCTAACATAGTTTTATCCTTGCCCTCGATAATCGTGTTTTTATACCCCGGATATTGGATATAGACGATTTCCACATAGGCCTTTTTGAAGATGATATTAAAGGAATAAATGGTCGTGACACCCACAAAAACGAGCAGGATCAGTCGCAGATTTCTCTCCAATGTACCGAATATTTTTTTCTTGATTTCATCGGTAATCTTGATATCGCTCAATTTGAAATTGAAATTTATTTTTTTTATATCCATTATTTTTGGCTATCTTCCTGATAAAGCTTTACATCGAAAGTAAGTATTATCATGTTTTTATTATTTTCATCAAAATCATCATAAGTCATATTCACATTCTCGATATCCAAACAGTATTTGAAATTTTCCATCTCGCCCAAAAAACGCATTACATTGTCGAATTTCCCGCCCACTGTAAAATTAAAACTGCTACTGGTGAGCGAAACACCTCCTGCCACATTGTCTTTTCCGACAGCCGTGACTGCCTGTGTCGCCATAGTCTTGATTTTGAGTTTCACCCTGTCTCTGCTCGCGGTCTCTTCCGACTCTTTGATGAAATCTACGATGTGCTCCTTGTCGATGACGGTCTCGAAAATCTCATTTATTTTGACCGAGTTCTCTTCATATTGTTTCTTGAGCTCCGGCAGCTGAGCAATCTTAGCTTTTTGCAAAGAAGCCGCCTGCCTGTCCGATACGATCTGCCCGCTATAAGTTTCTACATCTTTCGCCAGATATTCCGTACCGATGTATATGAAAGCTAAGACAAGCAGAATCGCAATCGAGATATTCAAAGTGAATTTTTTCTTTATTTCATTCATAGGATTTTTGAACGGATTTTTATTTTAATAGTTTCTGCTTGTAAATATAAAAAGTGTACTTGAATTCTATATCAGTGGATTCCACATAGTTCTTGGTATCGTATTGCAAATCAAAAAACAAATCCGAGCCCTTAAGATTCCCTTCCAAAGCAAGTAGTATCTCACGTGTCTTAGCTTCACCGCTGATTTGTATCTTAATCTTCGCATCTTCCGCTTTGACGGTTTTCTGCGCAACTTTCGTCACCCCAAGCGTTTCTTGACTCTTTCGAGAGGAAGTAGAAGCAGCAGCAATTTCTTCTTGCACGGCAATATCCGTCAACCTGGCCCCAGCGGGAATAAGACCCGCAATGTTTTCAAAAAGTGTGGTCCAGCTTACATGTCCGGTTTGGATAGCATATATATCCTCCACTTTACTTTTGCTCTGCGTAAGGCTCTTCTCGATGGTATCCACCTCCTGCGTCGCCGGCAAGCTCTCAATATTGGCAAGCTCGGCCGCAGCTGCATCCTTTTTCGTCTTCAGATATTCAACTGAGCAGAGAAAAACCCCGACCGAAATAGCCACTGCCAAAAGTACCCAGATAATGCTCTTGAGCGCCAGATTATTTATTTTCTCCCATTTCAGATTTTCTTTGTCCAAAGGAGAAAGCAGATTTATTCTTATCATAATAGTAGCTTTTATATTGTATCGTCTTTTTCTACGCCCCGCAGCGCCAGCCCTAATACCGTCACGAAAACCATGGAATCATTGCGCGAGATGGCAGGAATTTCCTGTGCACTGCTGATGATATTCACCCATGGGCTCCCTTTCTCAATTTCTTTTTTAATTTTGAGGGACAGCAACGAGCTGATGCCATTCAGTCGCGCTTCACCGCCGCATATGATAACTTTGGCGATATCGGATTCCTCCGTAAAATGTTCATGATAGTAACCCAAAAGCCGATCGATATACCCCATCATTTCGTTCAGATTGGAATCCATCGCCCGATATACTTTTTGGCATTCTCCGCGCGTGCTCAGCCCGCATTTGTACTTGAGCACCTCCGCCTCTTCCTCGCTGATATCCAGTTGCCTCGCAATCGCTTTGTTGAATTCCTTGCCGCAAACCGGGATACTGGCCGTGAATTGCACTGCCGGACTCTTGTATATGATAAAACCCGTCCGATCTTTCCCCAGATCGATGATAAGCATAGGCTTTTGCGACACTTTTTCATTGACGAGGCTACGTGATATCGCGATGGACTCTATCTCCGCCGCCACCGGACGCAATCCTGCCATCGACAAGACTTCGGAATAGGAATCCACGACCACCTGAGGAACCACTGCCACCAGAACCTCCAGATATTCTTCGCTCTCTTTTTTGCCGCCCAAAACCTGCCAATCAAGATAAGACTCCTCCAGGCTCACTGGAAACAGCTGCTCCACTTCCGCAAATATTGCAGATTCCAAATCATCTTTCTTCTCATATGGAATCTTGATGACCCGAATGAACCCCTTGGTCTCAGGAATGGAATAAATAACAAATTTGGACCGGATAGCCTGAGGTGCGGCCTTAGCCATTGCCAGTTTGATATATTTCACCAGCTCTGCCGGATTCTTGATATCCCCTTCTTCGATAATGCCCTGCGGAATTTCTTCGCGCTGGCATCCGCGCAAAAAGTATTTACCATCTTTCTCTCCCAGCTGCGCCACCTTAACCGCCCGATCACTGAAGTCGAGACCGAACGGATTTATTTTATCATTGAAAATCGACATAAGAAAAATAGTGAAGTCATAATCTGATTATATTTTAACACAAAATTTATTTTTGGACTATTTTATTTCCGACCAAGATAAGACATCAAAATTTTCATCCGTCGGAAATGACGGTGGCGGACCATAGGTAAGGTGATTGTCATATATAGTCTCCGTAAAAGTATATCCGTCATAAAGAATATTATTGTAAGAATAACTCCAAGTCCACAATTTATTAGTTATAATTCCTCCATAGACGGTTATTTTGTTCAACAGACCTCCGCCATTGACTTCCCCGCCATAATTCCTCCTATAAACATGCTCATTTTGAGATAGCATAACCGCATCAATTCTCAGATTGGTCGGCGAGTACCCCGGTACTAATACATTACCTTCGGCCATAAGCCCCAAAGAACTGTTTCCGTCACGATAGTCGTCTGGATATCCATCGGGTACAAAATATGTAATATTATTATTGATTGTTATTTTAGCAAAATTGGGGCGAGTCAATTCAAGGTTTGCCGCCACCACAGTGACCTTGCCTTTGACCGTACCCTCAACCCAGACATCATCTTGCGCAAAAATCAGTCCGTTCTCCGGCAGGTCATACACTTGCTCTGTAGCTGGCCACAACTTATTTATCTCTTCGTCGTCAGTTTTCCAACCACCGTCATAATAATCATAAGTAAAAAAAGATCTGATGGCAGTTACTTCAACTTTCCCATCGTCTCTGAATACTATTTTATAACCCCGACCAGGATGGAATACCGAACGGTTAAATTGGGGAAGATAAATTCCATAATCTTCCGCTTTCTTCTTTATACTAGCCATATCCACGGTAAAAAGAGAGAAGTCCACCGGAGAGTCCGGATAGTTCCAATATTGCCCGCACGGATCATCCTCTGCTAATCCCCAAATTCCATCATGCAGAACATAAATTATATTATCGTCTTCATCATAATCCCTATACAGATAGTCTGGAGAGGCATTAGTGACCGACGCATTGCAATCACCATCGAAACGGATCCCTTTGTTGGAATGGAACGGTCCTGAAGTTGATTCTCCTTCTCCTATCCAAATCGAAGAATTGGAAAGAAAACTATATCTCGCCAATGACTTTTTTCCAAGTTGCGAAGTTACAACTTTTTTTACACTGTTGTCCTCATATACCCAACCTGTCGATTCTACCCCCACTACTGTCGAGCCTATCGAGGGGGGAGTAATCATTAGCGAATATTTACCTATTGCCACATCATTACAATTCCGATATTCCGTAGTATAAGGTCCGCAAACACCACCGCAGTCCTCCAGAGTAAGAGCGTCATCGCCCACACCGTCACCGTCATCATCACCGCAACACCAGGTATGGCCATCCTTATGATCATTTTCATCATGCGACAAATGCCATTTATAATAATCCACACCCGCTTCAGCGAGCTGAAGCGCTTTTGTATTGCGCGATTCCCGAAGAACGTCCTTTCTTTCTTGGAGAGACCAACTCATGATAGTTATGGCAAACACGAAAAATATTGCCAGCAGCACCAGCAGCGTCGGTGTAATCATACCTCCTTGGACTGATATTTTTAGTTTCTTTGGCATATTTGCGTCTTAATTATGTAAGAAAAAATTACAACCATTTTCTGCTACCCCACGCCTAAAAAAAGAATCGTGAACCTTCTCATGACTTATAAATTACGAAGGTGAATCTTCGTTTCCACATGCAGAGGATAAGAACTTTGTTTATTTAGAGAATTCAGGTTCAGCGAAACACCCACTAATCTGACCTGGACGAAATTGATGGGAGGCGTTAGAGGGTCACCTATTCCCACATAATTTTCGTCATAATAAGTAAAAATCGGCGTAGTACCATTTTGGACTTCGGCACAGACAATAGAAGTCTCGCCTTCCGTAGCATAATACGGAGAGCTCCCCGGCTCTACCACCGTCCTCTTCAAGTCAGTCTCGCCTTCTGCCAAAGTATAAGAAATTTTCTCCGCCAGACCGTCTCCGTTCACATCAGAATAAAATGTCAATGAGTTCTCTCCTGCTGTGACCCAAAGGGAACCCACACCCACGCCATTACTAGCTTCCCGTATTTCTTTACTGATCGTTTTAATAAACCGGTTCGCGGCAGCTGTCCTTTGGATCATCCCAATACTGGCACTTTGCTGACGGTAAAGAGAAGTAAAGAGAGTGGCAACCGCAAGCATAAGCACACTGAAGATAGCCATCGCAATGATAGTTTCAATCAGAGTGAACCCTTTTTGTCGGATGTTTTTTTTCATATTAGGGGTGACAAGTATCGATTACCACATAAGACGTCTCTCCAGGATTAACCATAAGCGGAGTGGGAGGGTTGGTTGAGACCAGGCACCACGGAGGATCTATCGCAAAATTATAGCTCCCATATTCCAAACCGGTAATATCTTTTTCTCCGGTTACAAGATCGGTAGTAAAAGTCTCTACAAATTTAGGTATATCTACAGGAGGATCATCAAGGGTCGTTCCTTGTTTTTTCGTACTCGTGAACGTGACCGGAACTCCGCCTTGAATTATATTCCCCTGATCGGAAGTATAACGAGCGCACCAAATATCGATGTCATAAGTACTATTCACAAGGTCTTCACGATCATCTTGCCAAGTAATAAAAGGTTTTCCGATTGAATCGATAAAAATGGAAGGGTCTGACTGAACACTGTCCATAGTATTCGAAGCCATAAAATCATAAGTCCACTGCCTAACTCCGTCAGTATCTATTTTAGAAGAATAAATGTTTGTGATACCTCCGTTACGAGTGTCCTCCCAGGATATATATATCCCCGTATCGTTCTGATAGGCTACAACAGGTCCGGTCCTATGCGCAATCGCATAAGTGTCATCATTGATTAAAATATCCGCCCCCCACTCCAGAACTCCGTCTTTAGAAATTTTTTGCGCGTAAATATCCGGCTGAGAATTCCTTTCATCCGCCCATACTGCATAAAGATTATTGCTCCCGTCATAGACAAGGTCCGGGTCGTACTGTTCCGCAGTCCCCCCGCCTGTATTGATTGCCTTTTCCGTAAATACTACAGTCTTATCCCATTGAAACTTGCTCAAAAGAATATCAAAGTTTACAGAACTATTGCTCTTCCATACGACATAGAAATTATTAGGAGCATCGTTGTCAACGACAACTTGGGGGCTGAGCTGGTCGCTCATATCCGTATCGCTATTTACTTTGAAATCCGTACTACCCCAGGGAAAAGACATGGCTGGATAAGTCACTACTTTTTGCGCATAGATATCCCAATTCCCATTGCGATTATCCTCCCATGTGATATAAAGATTTCCGTCATTATCCACAGTCACACTCGGATTGACTTGCTGCGATTGCGAAGCGTCATTGCTGACTACGGTAAACAAAGGGCCGATTCTTGAACCGTCAACCGGGTTAATTTGTTTGATATAGATATTACTGTCTGCCACATCACCGGGCTCAGGGATACCATTTTCATCGTGATCATCGCTCCACACGAGATAGATCGTCCCATCCTTTGGCGAAACCACGAGCTGAGGACTCAGAGAATTCAGATAATTAACGGATTTTTTGTCGCTAGGCCATTCTCTACTATAATTTCCGGTTAAGGGCTTATATACCATTTTCTGCAAATAGAGATAAGGAGATGCTACCTCGGAAGTACCGGAAAAAGCTACCAGAACATCATTCATAAGAGGATCCGTTCCTGTTGCTGTAGTCAACAAAACCGCCGAAGCATCCGTCTGATTCGAAGTCAATGTAACATTCGCATACCAATTGTCGGGCCTTAGAAAATACACGGTCTTCATATTTATGCTACCCGTAAAATCTATGGCAAAACCCGCCTCCGTCACTTTCTGATCCAACACAAGGAGATCCGGTTTCTCGGGCAACGGATTTAAAGCGGTAACCGGATAAGTTTGGTCCGTACTATATCCCGTTTTCGTCACGACAACGTTATAATCATCCGCAGGAATAAGGTTTGAAATCCAAAGATTTCCGTTAGTGTCGGTCAATGCCGTAATCGGACTACAGGTAGCATCCGGATGAACCACCAAATCACAGCCCGCTTCCGTGCTGGTTATGTTGATAGTAGCATTTGACACTGGGTCTCCTTTTAAATCGAATACGGTAATAAACATTCCTCCAAACCCTGCATCGAGTCCCTCCCTCCCTTCCGGGACGACATTCGTGCTCGCCGTAGATATTTGCTCCGAATTCGTAATGGGATTCTTCCACTTGACGGTTATCCTCACCTTCTTGTAATCCTTATTGAAAGTATCGGCAGGTGTTACACCATCAAAAGGATCATCGACAAAAGTAATATCAGTTATAATAGCAAAGGAGGTACCGCTGCGGACTTCCGACTTCTCGCTTGCGAGTTGACCCGGAGGACTAAATCCGTGATCGGTTTTGACGAAATCATAATCCATCCCCCTCACGATTTCCAGCTCCTCTACAATGATATTGTTGGCGGCAAGCATAGCCTTGTTATTCCGAATAACATTCATCACCGAATGGAACAGACCTATAAGCGCAACAAAAATCACTACAAAAATACCGATACTGATCACCGTCTCGATTATCGTAAAACCCCTTTCTTCCTTGTTTTTATTCCGCAGTATTTTCATCTTTTATTTTCTAAATTTTATAGACATTATTTGCCATCCAAAGCTCATTCCGAGGCTCACTCCCTACCGTCGCACTTTTTTCATTACCATAGCACCTATCTCACCGGCCCCCTGCCGATTATGAGCTATAGGCTATTTCTATACCGTTTCCATAACCGAATACATCGGCTGAATGAGCGCGATTGCAAAAACACCCACCGCGCCTCCCATCACCAGCATCAGGATCGGCTCGATAACCGAGGAAAGATTGGAAGTAAATTGGTCGACTTCCTCCTCGTAATACTCCGCCACCTGCTTCATCGTAGTTTCCACGCTTCCGGTTTCCTCACCCACTTCAATCATATGAATCATCATGCTCGGATAGAGTGTACCGTACTCAGAAATCACCTCGCTCAGATTAAGACCTTTCTGCACTTTTATACACGCATCCTTGGCCGAGGCACTGTAAGCGTAATTTCCCAAAGTACCAGATACCGTATCCAACGCCTGTACGATTGAAACGCCACTACTGATCATCGAACTTACCGTCCGGCAAAAGCGCGCCACGTTGACTTTCATTAGAACCGGACCGATTGCCGGTATTTTTAACATAAAACTATCAAAATTTTTCTTGCCTATCGGAGTCTTGATCGATTTCAAAAAGAAATATATAAATATTGCCAAAACTCCGAATATATAAAGCCCGTAATCAACCAATGCGTCACTGACAAACATCAGAGAGCGCGTAGCCAGTGGAAGCTCCTTTCCAGACTCGGTAAACATACCCATCAGTTTCGGAAATACAAAAATCATCATAATAACCCCGATTAGAACCATTGCACATATAACTATAGCAGGATACATCATCGCCCCCTTAACCTTGCCAGTCAGCTCATGATCTTTCTTAATTTGAAGAGAAAGCGTACCCAAAACTTCCTCTAAATTTCCCCCTGTATCACCCACCCGTACCATACTCACAAAAAGATTATCGAAAACCTTGGGGTACTTCGCCATACTGTCTGCAAGCTGGGTTCCCTTCTCCACATCCACCTGAATTCCCTTTAATACTTCGGCAAAATATTTACTTTTGGTCTGCTCCGACAAGATCGCAAGCGAGCGCGAAAAAGGCAGCCCCGACCGGAGCATTACCGCCAAGTTGCGCGTAAAAAGCATCTTATCAACCAATCCGACCTTTTTCCTTACAAAAAATTGGATTTCCTTCTTTTCTTTGAACTCCTGCGCCGAAATCAAAGTCAGTTTTTTCTGTTTTAGTAGTGCCGCAAGCTCCGTCCGATTTTCCGCTTTCAGTTGCCCGGTCTGGACTTCCGATATGCTGTTTCGCGCTTTATAAAGAAAATTTGCCATAAGCCGTAAGGATAATATTTATGTTTTGTGTTCGAACTTTAGATTTAGAATTCCGGAGTAGCAGGTTTTAGCCTGCGTGCATTTCGGAAGATAACAAGAGCAAAACGATTTAGCTACTTTAGTGTGTTTGATTTGATAACGCGAAAGATTCATCCCATTCCGTATGTGGGACAGCGGCGTGTGAAGCCCGCTACTCCAAACGCAATCCGATTATTCCGCCCCCTTTAGAGACTATCATTTATTTTTTTACTCCTTCGTCACTCTCATCACCTCTTCCAATGTCGTAACCCCCTGTGCCGCCTTGATAATACCGTCTTCCAACATCGTATTCATCCCTTCTTTGACGCCTTCTTGTTCGATTATCTCGGCATTGGACTCTGCATTGATAAGCCGCTTGAGCTCGTCGGTAATCTGCAAGACTTCGTAGATTCCCATCCGCCCTTTGTATCCGTTACGGCATTTCGAACAACCCTTCCCTCGCTTGAATTTCACATTCATCCAAAAATCTTTGACATCTTTAATTTCTTCTTTGATACCCATCTCTTCGCGTAGCACATTCGCCAATCTCTCCACATCGAATTTCCGCGACAAACCTTTGTAAGTACCCTCGTCCATCAGACATTCTTCCGTACATTCTTTGCAATTTTTCCGTACCAGACGCTGAGAGATAATCACATTGGCCGTCGAAGCTATCATAAAATTTTCTATTCCCATATCCGTGATACGGGGCAAAGTTCCCGCTGCGCTGCTAGTATGCAGCGTCGAAAGCACCAAATGTCCGGTTAGAGCTGCGTGCACCGCCAGCTCGGCAGTCTCACCGTCACGGATTTCCCCCACCATTATGATATCAGGGTCTTGCCGAAGTAGCGCGCGCAGCCCGGAGGCAAAAGTGAAATTTATCTTGGCATTGATCTGTGACTGATTCACTCTGGCCATTCGATACTCGATAGGATCCTCAAGCGTACTTATATTCACACCCGGCTCGTTGAGCATTCCTAATATAGTATAAAGCGTGGTTGTCTTTCCAGAACCGGTAGGACCCACCACCAGAATCATCCCGTTCGGCTTCTCGATCTCCGCCTGTAATATATCGTGATCCCGCTTGCGAAACCCCATCTGATCCAACGTCAGTACGCTCCCCGAAGATTCGTTGAGAAGACGCATAACAACCTTTTCCCCGTCAAAGACCGGAATTATGGAAACACGAAAAGCCACCTTGTAATCAGGCGACTCCACTTTGAAACGTCCGTCCTGTGGCAGGCGATGTTCATCGATTTTCAGATTGGCCAGCACCTTGATTCTCGCCACGATACCCGGCAATATGATGCGCGGCAATGTCATCGCATCATGCAGCACTCCGTCGATACGGAAACGTGTCACTACATCTTTTTCTTCCGGCTCAACATGGATATCGCTCGCTCCTTCCAAGATGGCATGCTTGAGTAGAGTGTCCACAATCTTTACCACCGGCAAATCTTCTGCCGCCTTTTTAAGGTCGTCCTCCTTTTCCTCATTTTCTTCCCTCGCTTCTTCGGATTTCCCGTCATTTTTTATAATAAGTCGCTCTCCGTCATCACCCACTTCACTCCCTACCAAAGCGCCAAACTCTGCTTTCAGACTTTTCTGAAATAGTTTAAGCGCCTTAGTGATACCTTCGGCATCAGCAAGACAAGGCACGATTTTCATACCTGTCTTCTTGCCAATAAAGTCGATAAAAAGCAAATCATTTGGATCCAACATCGCCACCTTGAGCTTCTCGTCATCTATAGCGAAAGATATGGCATTGTACTGCCTCGCCATCTGCTCTGGGATAATTTCAAGTATCGCCGGATCGATTTCTTCGTCCTTCAGATTCACGTAAGGAATGCCAGCCGTATACGCCTTGGCCTTTCCCATATCCTGTTCTGTTACAAATTTGTCGCGAACCAGGATATCCTCTATAGGGAGTCCCTCTTTCTTCGCCTTCGCCTCCACGACATTGAGCTTTTCTTCGCTAAGCATGCCGGAGTCTATGAAAAATTTTTTTAGTTGACCTTTTCGTATCTGCATAAAATATTTTGAAATAAAGCGATAAACAATCTATCCCGCCAAAGTTCGCTCTACCTTCTGGATCACGTCATCCAAGTGAAAGTCCGCTTTCACCAGGTACGAGTTCGCCCCCAATTCGAGAGCCTGCTGCACACTGGACACGTCGCCTAGGTTGGTTAATATGATTATCGGAATATTCTCCGTCTGAGGATTGGCCTTCAGCCCCTTGAGCACCTCGAAGCCGTCCATCTTCGGCAATATGATATCCAACAAAATCAAATCCGGCAATTCTTTTGTCGCCAGCGCAAACCCGAGTTCACCGTCCAATGCTGAAATAGCTTCATAACCTGACTGTTCCAGTACTTCTACCATAGCATTCTGAAGAGTAGCTTCATCTTCAATAACCAAAATTTTCTTAGCCATAATTTTTTTTAAAAATTTATAAATTATTAACAATAATGTTGTCGATTTCGAAGTAGCAGACTTTAGTCTGCGCGCATTGTGGAGTAGCAGCTTTTAACCTGCGCGCATTTTGGGAGGTGGCGAATACGGGAAAGAATGGACGATCGGCGTGATAGATAAACCGGATTGCTGCGTGGGATAGCAGCGCGGGATAAATCCCGCTACTCAACACGTCAATATAACACTTCGTCTATTTAATCTGTTTGACTTCTTGCAGAGGCTTGACTTCCTCCCCCTCTCCGACCTTCGGTAAGGTGAACCAGAATTCCGTGCCTTTCCCCACTTCGGAAATAAAACCGATTTTCCCGCCGGAACTTTCCACCGCCGCTTTGGCGATATACAGCCCCAGCCCCGTACCGACCGTCTGCTTGCGCGTAACCTCTTTGGCGCGAAAGAACTTATCGAATATCTTTTTCTGATCCTCCGCCGAAATACCTATTCCGTTATCTTTTACCCCGCAATAAACCTGATCACCCTGATTCCTCAGTATGATATGTATCTCACCTTTCTTCTCTCCTATATATTTTACCGCATTATCAATAAAATTCTGCATCACCATCCGAATCCGCATCACGTCCGTCTTGACCGGAGCGAGCCCCTCCTCAGCTTCCAGATAAATATCCGTATTATTCGCCTTGGCAAAAACATTAAGATCCTTCATTACCTCCTCCGCCGTCTTCTTCATATCTACCGCCTCGATATTCATCATCATCCTGCCCGAATCAATCCGCGATACGTCAAGCAAATCATTTACCAGCTTGATCATACGCGTAATATTCTCCTCCACATCGTCCATAAATTCTCTCTGTTTATCATTCAAGTCACCCGTTTTCGAACTCTTGAGAACATCGAAGGACCAACGCAACCCCGAGAGCGGAGCCTTGAGCTGATGCGACGCAATAGAAATGAATTCCGCACGCATCTTGTTGACAGTAGCCATTTCTTGGATACCACGTATGATACTCGTACCCAGCATAAAAATAAAAACACTGATTATAGATATAGATGCTATCACCAATTCCGGCGAGTCGTATCGATTTACGATTATGTACGTCGCAAGAATCGAAGCGATGTTGATTGCCCCCATCACAACAAACAAAAAACTCGGACATTGCCAAAGCCCAAGATTATATTCCCGGCACTCCTTAAAACCGATCTCGTCACGCAATGACTTGAACATTTTTTTGATTTAACTTCTTATCTGCCTTTGAAATTATTATATCACAAATCTTTTTTAAAAACAAAAATAGAGTGGCTGTCCAAAACAGGTAGAACGGATAGATGCAATGGAGTAGCAGGTTTTAACCTGCGCGGTTGTCCTATACAGGTAGAACGTGCGTATGCAACGGATTGCCGGGTGGAGTAGCAGACTTTAGTCTGCGCGGTTGTCCAATGCGGATGGGACGTGGAGTGCGACGGGTTGGCGGCTTGGGATAGCGGCGCGTGATGAATCCCGCTACTCCATGACACATCTTACCGGGTGGAGTAGCAGGTTTTAACCTGCGCGGTTGTCCTATGCGGGTGGGACGTGCGATGGCGTAGGTTTTAGCGACTTGGGGCAGCGGCGCGGGATGAATCCCGCTACTCCGTATGATAAACACGTCCTACTCATCCCCATTTGTAAAATCAACAATCGGATATTTCTCAAAAGCATCATTTATCCATTCCACACCCTTTTCCTCAAGCCATTTCTTGTACGAAGAATATTCGTAGTCTTCCATACGCGCAACATATCCGTGCTTCACCGGATTATGATGGATATAATTAAAACGCGCCCAAAAATCTTTCTCTTCCTTGATACAAGCGTCCCAATAGTTATACCAAACCATCCTTTCCGCTACATTGTCCATTTCGTTCAGCAGATAAGCGCTCTTCCCATTAACTTCTTTGATAAAATCGACAAGGTCTTTGCCCTTCTTAATTTTGATTAAGAGATGATAATGATTATCCATAATAACAAAAGCGAAAATATCAACGCTAAATTTAGCTGCTTTTTCTTTTAAAATATTTTTTAGTATTTCTTTCTTTGTATTATTGTCGAAGAAAGGCGTTTTGTGATATGTAGCTGCGGTGATGAAATATATCGTATTGTCAGAAAGATAATGCGGAGGTTTGTGATCGCTTTTAAAATTTTGCATATTTATTATATATTTTTATATAATTATAGCAAAAATGCGCGAGTACCGAAACCCGCTACTCCATGTTACATTTTGCCGGGTGGAGTAGCAGGTTTTAACCTGCGCGGTTGTCCGAAGCGAGTGGAAAGAACGTATGCGACGGGTTGGCGGCTTGGGACAGTGGCGCGTGATGAATCCCGCTACTCCATGTTACATTTTGCCGGGTGGAGTAGCAGGTTTTAACCTGCGCGGTTGTCCTATGCGGGTGGAAAGAATGTATGCGACAGGTTTGGCGGATTAGGACAGCGGCGTGTGATGAATCCCGCTACTCCATAACACATCTTGCCAGGTGGAGTAGCAGGTTTTAACCTGCGCGGTTGTCCTATGCGGGTGATGCAAGCTATCAAATGGAGTAGCGTGCTTTAGCGCGCGCGGTTGTCCCACGCGGGCGAAACTAACGTATGCGACGTATTTTCTTTTTGCGATGGAGGGACTTTTAGCGGCTTGGGACAGCAGCGCGGGATGAATCCCGCTACTCCGTGTATTATACCGCTTCATGCGATGGAGTAGCAGGTTTTAACCTGCGCGGTTGTCCTATGCGGGTGGAACGTGCGAGTGCGACGGGTTTGGCGGCTTGGGACAGTGGCGCGTGATGAATCCCGCTACTCCATGACACATCTTACCGGGTGGAGTAGCAGGTTTTAACCTGCGCGGTTGTCCTATGTGGGTGGAACGTGCGAGTGCGACGGGTTGGCGGCATGGGACAGCGGCGCGTGATGAATCCCGCTACTCCATGACACATCTTGCCGGGTGGAGTAGCAGGTTTTAACCTGCGCGGTTGTCCTATGCGGGTGGGACGTGCGATGGCGTAGGTTTTAGCGACTTGGGACAGCGACGCGGGATGAATCCCGCTACTCCGCGTTACATTTTGCCGGGTGGAGTAGCGTGCTTTAGCGCGCGCGGTTGTCCTATGCGGGTGGGACGTGCGATATCAAAAGTTTTAGCGACTTGGGACAGCGGCGCGGGATGAATCCCGCTACTCCAAATACCAAAAACCCCGCAAATGAATGCGGGGTTTTGTGGTTGTCGGCGATTATGCCTTGCGGCAAACCTCCGAACGGGCTTTAGAGATTTACCCGAAGGTAAAGGACTAAAGGTTTAACACTTGATCATTAGCTCTCGATAGAAGATGATTCAGTCGGGTAGTTAATAATGTTGGTGTTTGTTGCATCTTTTCCAGGGATAGACTGAACGTTCCCATTTACATCAGTAAATAAGAAAGCTGTAGCAGCACCCAAGGTAGATGAAAGTTTGTTGTCAACAGCAACAGTAGCAGCTGTTCCGTAGATGCTGTATACCTTTGAGGTACCTGCAGCAATCATATCAGGTGTAGAGAAAAGGATAGTATCACTTCCACTTCCCCTTGCAGCAACACCAATACCAGCAGCGTTAGTCGTGAGAATTATAGCTCCTTGAGCATCCTTCACAACAAGATTATTAGCTGCAGAAACGATAGTTACCGCACCTGTTGAAGTCACTGTGACTGGAAGAGCCTGCAACTTGATGCTTCCGGCTGCATCAGCAGTAACAGTAACATCCATAAGTTTAACAAGCGTATTAGCCAAACCGGTTCTTGAAGAAGTATTCAAAGTAACAGTAGGCTTTGAAGCAACTATTGTCATAGTCTTAGCAATTGGAGTAGTGACAGTAGAGTTCTCAGTTGTAGTGTTACCGATAGTATACTTCATATAAGACAATTTTACGTCAGCTGTGGTGTTAGAGGTTTGTCCTCCAAGACCTACAGTATTGAAAGTCGGAACGACCTTCACGTCTAAACCGTTATATCCGGCAGGAACCGCAAGGCTCAAGCCTGAAAGGTGTGCAACGCCACCAATAACCGGGGCACTGACTGAGCCGATCGCAATTGAAGCAATCGGAGCAGTAGCAGTACCTGTAACAGTGAATTTCAATTCTTTAACAGTTGCAGCACCATTGCTGGCAACGAAGTTAATAGTCATGAAATCACCAAGTGTACTTCCACCGATTACGAATTGCGCAGGCATAGAAGCAGTCAAAGTCGGAGGAGTGGAAAGAGTTCCCTGAGCGACTGTGATTGTCTGTCCTGTAAGAGCGGACGCAATACCATTGCCTGAAGCGAGTGAAGTGTTAGTTTCATCACTGATTGCAGTAATCTTCAACGAAGTTGTGATTGTGCCTGCTTTCAAGGTAGAAAGGTCAGCAAAGACATCAATAGTCTTTGAAGCACTAGCTGCCAATGTGAAATTAACTGGGAAGTTATTAGTTCCAGATGGTGCAATCGGAGTAGCATTCTCAGAAGTGTACAAGTTTGACACATTAGTAATGGTCATAGGTCCTGTAGCACCTGTAATAACACCAGTAGTATCTCCCACAGATGCAGTTCCGGTACCAATAGTGAAGGTAGTGGCAGTAACCGCAGTAACGGTACCAGTACCAGCAGTAGTAGCAGCCGGGAAAGTCAAGGTGTCACCAACTGCAATGTTAGCAATACCAGTCAGAGGAGTAATTGTTTGTCCAGCACCAGTAATAGCGGTTGCAGCTGTCATAGTAGGAGCAACGGCACCGAAGGTAAGACCAACCTGAAGGTTAGTAACCTTAACACCCTCAGTTGAACCTGATTGGATTATAAATGATCCAATTTTAGTCTTCTGAGCGCTAGGAGCGACAACCTGGTTGGTGTATCCGCTGTTCACGGAAACAGAACCTGAGGCGGTACCGATCGAAAGAGCGGTACTTGTCACAGCAGCTGCTGGAACTTGGCTCAATTTTGAAGAAGCAATACCTTGCGCATTACTTGTAGCACCGGAAAGAGCAACACTAATTGTTCCACCAGTGTAAGCTACGCTTCCGGTAGTCATTGTATCAGCTTTAACTTCAACAATAACAGTCGTACCGGCAGGGATAATCAACGAAGAACCCAAATTGAAAGTCAAAGGAGTCCCAGTTGTAAAATTCTGACTAGTTCCAACCTGACCACCATCAGCGTAGAGCATAACATTGCTCAAAGTTGTAGGAGTAGCAGGAAGAACATCTGCAAGGATCGGGTTTACAATCAGGCTAGAAACCTTCATGTCTTCACCGTATGCCTTGAATTCGTATTTAGCGATTGAAACACCTGTGGCACCACCAGTGATGGTTCCGCTCAGTGTTGAATCAACATTCACAGCAACTGAACCCGCTTTCACAGTAATAGTTCCAGCGATACCGTTAGTCGCAACATTTGCAGCAGCGACATAAACGCCATCAAGCTGCGTATCAGCCAACATAATGTCAGCTACGTTCTGAACTGAAATCTGGAATTCTCTGTTTGAGCCTTTGATAACGTCAGCTCTCAAATCGATAGTAGCGGTACCTGTCTTCAGAGCAATAGCCTCTGAACCAAGATCAAACACAATGTTTCCCAAAGAGTTAACTGTGCCTGAAGTACCAACCTTAGTACCATTTACATAGAGGCTGATGTTTTCCAAAGAATCTGTTGGAGCAGAACCGATGAATCTGAAAGTCATACCTTCAAGATTAAGAGTTCTGGTGTTAACAGTCAATGGAGATGACCAAACAGTAAAGTTAGTTGTACCGGCATCAACTTCCTGAGCTGAAACAGCGTTTGCAGCAAAGCTAGCTGTAGCAGGATTTGATTGAGACACAATGCTCATCAAGTTGCCAGAAAGATTTGTAGCAGAAGCAGTATCTGCAACTGAGAACGAGTTTAACTTAGCACCGATGGTTCCTGTAGCAGATGAATCAATGTCAGCACGGACAGAGATAGTCTTTGATCCGTCGACTGAGAAGATTCCTGAAGCATTGTTGAAAGTAACAGTGCTGTCAGCATTGAAAGATCTAGCATCGGTCAATCTTGTGTTTCCTTCAAAAAGGTAAACATTGTTAACGTCAGCATTGGCAGAAACACCGAATCTCTGCAGAACTACTTTGGTAACACTTCCCTTTCCTGCGAATTTGAAGTGAGCCAAGTCTGCGAGAGCCTGTCCTGTGACAACAGATCCGGAAGCCGGAGTTGTAGCAGATAAGGAAGCAGTTACAGATCCGGTCGCAACCTCTGTCGGCAAAGTACCGTCAGCGTAGAATGAAGTCAACTGAGCAACGGTAGTGATATCAGTTTTCACTGAATAAGCAGCACCGTCAACATTGTTGATAGTATAGATTGAATCCGGATCTGATTCTGGGAGGCTCAAGAATTGAGCGGCAGTCACATTGATCCAGCTCTTGGCACCGGTGTCGCCACCAGTTACAGGAGTGATAGCATACACTTTGTCGTTACCATCGACTCTGACGAGTGATGAAGTGGTGTAAGCATCGATTTCAGCCTGAGAAACAACTTTAAGGTTTTCCCAATTAAGGTGTCCATAAGACTCAAAGATCTCTGGGTTCAAAACGAGTCTTTTGAACATTTTTGTGCCTACGATTTTTACGATGTAGACGTCGAGTGAACTGATTGCTGGGGTTCCGTCAGAGTTAACAGCGTTTGATTTCACAATATCGCCATCAACAATAGTTGTTGCAGCTTTCACTGACAACGGAGCCAACATTGAAACACCTGAGAGGCAAACAACTGATGCGAACATAGTCACACCGGCAATTACCTTTTTTAATTTCTTGTTAAGCATATTTTATTGTTCATTTCTTAAATCGGGTTTTTTATATAGCCCGACAGTTTAAATTAAGAAAAATATATTTTAATCAGAATCACATCTTCTCGCGAACGGTTTTGATGCCTGTCACTCCCCCTTATCTTTTAACAAGAATGTTAAAGATAAAGACAAACAACTAGGATCGGCCCACCAAACCTTTTCAGTGTTCCGGACTTGAAAGCTATTACTCTTCGGCGCAGGCGAAAGTCTGCAATTCCGATTTTCACGGCCCCAACTATCCAGTCGACGTCAGCTCACGTATTGGATGTGTTTCCCTCTGTGAATCGAATTAAATAAGAATACCTGTTTACTTTCATTATTTTGCTCGTATTTGCGAAATAATCACAATTACGAGTAAAACAAGGAAAACGAATTTATAAATGGAGTAGCAGACTTTAGTCTGCGCTGCTATCCGATGCGGATAAAACGTGTGATTGCGATGCGTATTTACCGGATGGAGTAGCAGGTTTTAACCTGCGCTGCTGTCCTAAGCGGATAAAACGTGTTAATGCGACGATTTTTTCGACTTGGGATAGCCGCGCGGGATGAATCCCGCTACTCCATTCGCATCGGAGGTTTTATTGTAAATGATGGCTTTTTTCTGCTTAGTATCGGGATTCTTCGGGGTACCTCAGAATGACGATGTACACCCCCTTTTACTGTTTTTGCACACCCTGCTATTGTAAACCTTATCTAAAAATAAATCAATGGTCTTCCAGTGCTATTGCGCCGAAGTGCCTATAGTAATCGGGGCGGCTTCGGTAACCGGATCCGAAGATACGACCGGCAGCGGCACCGTGTTGACCTGGGCCGTGATTTCCGTTACTTCGGAAACGCTTTTCAATGTATCTGTTAAGTTGCTGTTTTTCAAGTTTTCTCTGGCTTCTTCCAGTTTCCTACTGGCTTCTTCCGCAATTACTACGTTTCCGGCATTCGTATCTTTCGATGTGCAAATACTGTCGGCGGCCGCAGTGTCGTTTTTGACGTCTTCTTCACTGCAAGCGGTTTGGGTCTCTACGGCGGCTGCGGTCTGTGCGGAGAGCGCACTCACTTTCGCCTGAGCTTCTTCCACTGTCTTCTGCACCTTGGCGGCAATTTCCTCGACATCCTCTTCTTTCTGCGTCTCTATCATTACCATCAGGGCTGAAATATTGGTTTTTGCAGTAGTCTTAGCGGCATCTGCCACTTTTGTCGCCACTCTTTCTTTGACCGTAGTCGGTAGGCCTTCCGTAGTCGTTTTCAAAACATTTGTATATTTCTCGCTTTGTTCGTTTACTATTTTGGCTACACCAGCTACCTTGACGGTTGAATCAGTCTTTCCTTTTTCACTCAGCTCACCCAAATGCGTATTGGCACTGTCCACCTTGGCCTGGAAT